>SVJI01000147.1 GCA_015069065.1 Oscillospiraceae bacterium
TTCACCGATTACTCTTACCGCTAATCCCGGACCCGGGAACGGCTGTCTCCACACAAGTTCATATGGGATACCGAGCTGCGTTCCTGCCTTGCGGACTTCATCCTTAAATAAATCCCGAAGTGGCTCTACAATTTCCTCAAAAGAGATTACATCCGGAATTCCGCCTACATTATGATGGCTCTTTATCACAGCAGAATCGCCCTTGCCGCTTTCAATAACATCTGGATAAATAGTTCCCTGAACCAAGACATCTACTTTTCCGATTTTTTTAGCTTCATCTTCAAAGACTCTTATAAATTCTTCTCCAATGATTTTTCGCTTTTGCTCAGGTTCACAAACTCCTGAAAGCTTGCTTAAAAATCTGTCTTGTGCATTAACTCTTATCATATTCATACCAAACTGACCACGGAAGGTTTTTTCAACAAAATCGCCTTCATCTTTTCTTAAAAGTCCGTGATCAACAAATACACAGATTAAATTCTGACCGATTGCCTTGTGCAAAAGAACTGCCGCAACAGAGGAATCAACACCGCCGGATAGTGCCAGAAGCACTTTTTTTCCTGCAAGTTCAGTCTTATATTTTTCAATAGAATTTTCTACGAAATTTTCCATTTTCCAGTCGCCTGAGCATTTACAGATTTCAAAGAGGAAATTTTTAAGCATTTGTTTACCGTAAACAGTATGTGTAACTTCGGGATGAAACTGTACTCCATACAGATTTCTTTCTTCATCGCACATTGCCGCAACAGGACATTTTGAAGTTTTTGCAATTACCTTAAATCCCTTTGGAGCTTCCGTAATAAAATCTGTATGGCTCATCCAGCAAACAGATTCTTCAGGGATATCTTTAAACAATACACTATCAAAGATCTGCACAGTGGTTTTTCCATACTCACTGCTATTTTCGGCACTCGCAACCTTTCCATTTGCCATAAACGCCATAAGCTGATCTCCGTAGCAAATACCTAAAACAGGAATGCCAATATTCAAAATTTCAGCATCATAATGCGGTGACGAGTCATCATACACACTGTTTGGTCCGCCTGTAAAAATAATGCCTTTATATCCTGCATCCTTGATTTCATCAACAGAAATTTTATTATATGGCTTGATTTGTGCATAAACATTATGCTCTCTGACTCGCCTTGCAATTAGTTGATTATATTGACCGCCAAAATCCAATACAAGTATTTTTTCCACTGTACTCACCTCCGTATTTTAAAGATTTATTTCTGCTGTTTCTCTTGGCACATCTGCAATCAAAGGTTTTATTTTATCAATAAAAGCTTCAACCTGCTCAGAACATCTTCCTATATACAAGCTCGGCGTTAAAAGTTCATTCATTTCAGTTTCAGTTAAACCGAACTCTTTTTCCTGAGCCAGACGAGAAAGCAAATCACATTCTTCTCCGTTTTTCATTTTCGCTGTAGCCTCCATTGAGCATTTACGGATTATTTCATGAAGCCTTTGTCTGTCTCCGCCTTTCTTTACTGCTTCCATCATAAGATTCTCGGTTGCAATAAAGGGAAGATACTCACGAACTGCTTTTTCTACCACTTTTTCGTTTACTAAAAGTCCGTCTGTAACATTCTGAGCGAGACGAAGTATTGCATCTGCACAAAGGAAGCCTTCCGGCATTGAAATTCGTCTGTTTGCCGAATCGTCAAGTGTTCGCTCAAGCCACTGAGTCGAGGCTGTCATAGGTGCATTCTGTGCATCTGCAATCAAATATCTTGCAAGTGAGCAAATTCTTTCACTTCTCATTGGATTACGCTTATATGCCATTGCAGAAGAGCCAACTTGATTTTTTTCAAAAGGCTCTTCAAGCTGTCTGTCATGCTGAAGAAGTCTTATATCATTTGCCATTCTCCAGCAGCTTTGTGCGATGCTTGAAAGTGCATTTAATATTCTTGAGTCAACCTTACGGGGATATGTCTGTCCGCATACATCAAAACATTCACTGAATCCAAATTCAGCGGCAATTTGTCTATTCATTTCATCAATTTTGGATGTATCACCATCAAACAAATCCACAAAGCTTGCCTCTGTTCCGGTTGTTCCGCGGCAGCCTAAAAATTTGATATTATCTATAGCAAATTCGATTTCATCAAGGTCAGAAATAAAATCCTGCATCCAAAGTGTTGCTCTTTTGCCGACAGTTACAAGCTGTGCCGGTTGATAGTGTGTGTAACCAAGTGTCGGCAGTGCTTTGTACTTATTAGCAAAATCTGCAAGGTTTGCAATAACCTTTAAAAGCTCATTTTTAATATATAAAAGTGCGTCTCGGTAAATTACAAGGTCTGCATTATCGGTTACATAGCAGCTTGTTGCACCTAAATGGATAATTCCTTCAGCAAGAGGTGCGGCTTTTCCGAAAGCATAGATATGTGCCATAACATCGTGTCTTACTTCTTTTTCTCTTTTGGCAACCAAATCAAAATCAATATCTTCTGTATGTTCTTCCATTTGAGCAACCTGCTCATCTGTTATTGGAAGTCCAAGATTCATTTCTGCTCTTGCAAGTGCCACCCATAGCTTACGCCATGTCTGGTAGCGTGTGTCGGATGAAAAAAGCTTTAACATATACTGTGATGCATATCTTGATGATAAGGGGGATTCATATTTACTTGTCATAATTACACTCCTTATATTTAATAATAATGCTATCCCTTTCCGGACCTACCGAAACATATTTAATCGGACATCCGATAGCTTTCTCAATATAAATTACATAGTCTTTTGCCGCCTTTGGCAAATCGTCCCATGTACGAATTTTGGAAATATCACATTTCCATCCTTCAAAATATTCAATTTGCGGCTCAGCTTTTTTTAATGCTGACGGAAACGGAAATTCGTCAGTCTTTTCTCCGTCTAAAATGTACTGAGTACATACCGGAATTTTATCCATATAGCTTAATACATCAAGCTTTGTAAGCGCGATTTCCGTTGCTGCCTGAACCTCAACACCGTATCTTGTTGCAACAATATCTATGGGACCAACTCTGCGAGGTCTGCCGGTTTTTGCTCCGTATTCAAAACCTGCTTCTCTCAGCTTGTCGGCATCTTCTCCAAACATTTCACAAACAAACGGACCTTCACCGACACAGGTCGAATACGCTTTTACTACGCCTACCACACTATTTAGTTTAGCGGATGGGAGACCTGAACCGATAGGTGCATAAGCTGCCGTTGTGTTAGATGATGTTGTGTACGGATGAATACCGTAATCCAAATCACGAAGTGAACCGAGCTGAGCTTCAAACAGAATACTTTTACCGTCTTTTTGAGCCTTGCGAAGAAACGCTCCTGTGTCACAAACAAAAGATTTAATCTTTTCGCAGTAACTAAAAATCCATTCATCAAGCATTTCCATCGTGTATGGCTTTGCTCCGTAAACCTTGGTTAAAG
>SVJI01000148.1 GCA_015069065.1 Oscillospiraceae bacterium
GATGCTTACCTCAGCAGCCTTGGCATGGTTGATAGCCTCTATTGTCTGGGGCATGATACCGTCATCAGCAGCCACCACGAGGATAGCAATATCGGTAACAAGGGCGCCGCGGGCACGCATTGCTGTAAACGCCTCATGTCCGGGGGTGTCAAGGAAAGCTATCTGACTGCCATTGATATTAACCATATATGCACCAATATGCTGTGTGATGCCGCCGGCTTCACTGGCAGTAACATTTGTGCTGCGGATTGCGTCCAAAAGACTGGTTTTACCGTGGTCAACGTGACCCATAACGCAGACAACAGGAGGACGGGGGAGAAGGTCTTTCTCATCATCGGGTGCTTCTGCATCGCTAAGGAGTCTGTCCTCAGCAGTGATTATGATTTCTCTTTCTACCTCTGCGCCCATATCCTCTGCAATAAGAGCAGCTACATCATATTCGATGTCCTGAGTTATTGCAGCCATGATACCCAGCTGCATAAGTCTTTTTATAATCTCTGTTGCGCCTACCTTAAGCTTTTGCGCAAGGTCGCCTACAGTGATGGTATCGGGAATAATAACATGCAGTTTTTCCTGCTTTTCCTTTTTGGGCTTTGCCATTTCAGGCTGCTTGGGCTGATTCTTCTTCTGCACCTGCTGCTTGTTTTTGTTTTTCTTTATACGCTGCTTGTTTGTTTCAGTATCCTTAATTTCAGGAGCAAGCTCCTCTGCCTTTTCCTTGGCAAGCTGTACGTCAAGGTCTACCGCATTTGTTCTGGTATCAACGTAGCGTACATTTTTCTGTGTGGTGATAACCTCGTCAATTTCCTCCTGGGCTGCGGGAGCTTCTTCCACAGGCTTTTCGGCAGCTTTTTCTTCATTCACTTTTTCCTGATGTGCAGTAACATATTCCTCAATGGTAGAGCCATCGTCAAATTTCTGTGTATAGTAATCCATGACGATACTCATTTCCGCAACATCAAGAGAGCCTGCGGTGCTTTTTGTAATTCCCGCTACCTCGGCAAGCATCTTGACGATTTCCTTTCCGGGAATATTTATATCCTTTGCTATTGCGCTGATTTTCTGTTTTGCGATCATTTAGCAACACCTCCGTAAATTATACTCGAACATGGTATGATTAAAGTGTATCGGCTTTTAATTCCGAATACTTCTTGACGATAGCCTTGGCAAAGCCCTCATCGCATACTGCGGCTACCGGCATATCCTTTTTGCCTGCGGCACGGCTGAGCAGAGCCTTGTCAGAATAGAATATAAGCTTTACATTCCATTCGTTGCATTTGTTTTCTATACGGCGTCGATTGCTCGCACCAATATCCTCTGCTGCGATGACAAGCTCGGCACGGCCCTCGTCAAGTGCTTTTTCCGTCATAAACACACCGAAAGCAACCTTTCCGGCACGCACTGCCAAACCAAACAGACCAAGTAATCTATCGTTCATTTAATCAGTTCCTTTTTAACGTTTTCTTTTAACTTTGGCGGAACTGCCCCCTTGAAGGCACGCTCAAATGAGCGCTGCTTTTCAAAAAACTGGCAGCAATCACCGCTGCGGCATATGTATGCGCCTCTTCCGGGAAGCTTTCCCGAAATATCCATAGAAAACTCACCGTCTTTTTTTACTATTCTCAAAAGCTCGGATTTTGCTTTCATCTGTCTGCATACAACGCACATTCTAAGTGGGATTGACATTTAACCCTCAATCCCCTCTGCACCGCCGTCGCTCTTTATATCTATTTTCCATCCGGTAAGCCTTGCTGCAAGGCGGGCATTCTGTCCCTCCTTACCTATGGCGAGAGACAACTGGAATTCAGGAACAGTTACAAGCGCGGACTTTTCCTTTTCATTGATTTCCACACTGAGTACCTTTGCAGGGTTAAGTGCTGCGCTGATGTACTCTGCGGGGTCCTCGCTGTACTGTATAACATCTATCTTTTCGTCGTTAAGCTCCTGTACTATGCCTGCAACGCGCACGCCTTTCTGACCGACACATGCGCCCACAGCATCCACATTGGGATTATCTGAATATACTGCGAGCTTACTGCGGCTTCCTGCCTCACGCGCGATGCTCTTAATAACAACCGTTCCGTCTGCGATTTCGGGAACCTCCTGTTCGAAGAGCTTTTTAACAAGTCCGGGATGTGTTCTTGAAACGTTGAGGTTTACACTCTTTGTAGTCTTTTTAACTTCAAAAACATAAACCTTGAGTCTGCGTCCGGGGGTGTAATCCTCACCTGGGATTTGCTCGCTGGGGGCGAGGAGTGCCTCTGCAGTACCCAAATCAATCATAATTCCTCTACGGTCAAGCTTTTCTACCTTACCGCTCATAACATCGTTTTCTTTTTCACTGTATTCATCATACATATTTCCGCGTTCAGCCTCACGGATTTTCTGTACAACCATCTGCTTGGCGGTCTGTGCTGCAATTCTGCCAAATTTTGCAGGGGATGCCTCAAAATCAACACTGTCGCCAATCTGGTAACGCTTATTTACTGCATGTGCTTCCTCAAGAGTAATCTGTGTGAAGGGGTCATCAACCTCTTCAACAACTGTCTTGGTGCAGTAAACACGCATATCGCCTGTTTCGCGGTTAACCTCTGCAAAACAGTTGTAACCGCTGCCGAAATTCTTCTTGTAGGCAGTTACAAGTGCTGCCTCAAGTGCCTCAAACATAATTTCCTTTTTTATGCGCTTTTCCTTTTCAAGCAGGTCGAGCGCGAGTATAAGCTCGTTGTTCATTTTTTGTTAAACACTCCTATCAAAATTTGAATGCAAGCCGTACAGATGCCGCCTTGCTTTTTTCAATTGTAATCTCTTTACCGTTTACATCAACTGTGATTATGCCGTCATTATACCCCTTAAGAATACCGCTTATTTCACGGCTTCCGTCAATGGGGGCAAACAATTTAATATCGATTTCTTCGCCCATTACTTTTTCAAAGTGCCAGTCGCGGACGAGCGCGCGGTCAATTCCGGGGGAGGAAACTTCAAAAATATAGGCCTCTTTAATAAAGGTCAAATCGTCGAGCAGCGGGCTGATTTCACGGCTGACGTTTTCGCAATCCTCAATCGTTACTCCACCGTCCTTGTCGATAAACAGTCTCAGGAAATATTCACTGCCCTCTTTTTTGTACTCCGTGTTGTAAATGTAGACGCCATGCCTTTCGCAGACATCCATGGCAAGCTTTTCCAATGCTTCATCAATCTTTGCCAAAGTACCACTCCTTTTTTGAATTTGCCTTTAATATAATGCGAAAGAGTGGGTTTTGCAACCCACTCTCTACTGCCACAGTCATTATAACACTTAAATTTGTATAATGCAAGCTTTTTTTCAAAATATTAGAAAATTTGATTTATCTGACTCCTAAGCGCTTCAATCAGCGCACTTTTAGATAATATGTTTTTTCAGCGAC
>SVJI01000149.1 GCA_015069065.1 Oscillospiraceae bacterium
AAAATATTATATCAAATTGATGTTTGAAAAAAAGGGGTGCTTTTCCTGATTTTTTGTACTATATTCCTCTTGAAGGAAAATTATTGACAAAAATATACTGCACATTTATAATGAAACTTAGGAGGGGAAAAGAATGGTTATAAACTATGATGTTGAAAATATCAGTAAGGCATTGCAGGATTTTCGTAACGCTACAGGTGTTGATATGGAACTCTTGAAAACAGACTTTTCCCCTGCATGTAATTACAGGATGAATAATATCTGCTACTGTCGTGCCGTGCAAAGCACCCAGACAGGGAAAAAAGCGTGCCGCCTTTCAGATGCACAGTTGCTTGAAAAATGCAGAGACAGTAAGAAAACTCAAACGTGCATTTGTCATGCAGGGCTTATAAATGTAGCTATTCCGCTGTTGTATGAAAATGTAATCATAGGATATATAATTTTTGGCAGAATGAAGCCGGATGAAAACTTTATGCCTGATATGGAATATATGAAGAAAATAGGTCTTGACATTGAGGAAATGCGGGAGCATTATGCTGAAATTATACCTTTTGACTCAGATAAAATACATAGTGTTTCAAATATAGCAATTATGCTGGCAAAGTACATTTTGCTCAAAAATATGTTAAAACCGAATTTCAGTAAAAATCTGCAGAGAGTGGTTGATTATATAAGCAATAATTTAGATGGCGACCTTTCCATAAAGGATATTGCAGAAAATGTAAACATATCAAAAAGCGTGCTGTACAAAAATTTTCATGCACATTTTAATTGTACTGTCAGTGAATATATAAATATAAAGCGAGTGGAAAAGTCTATTGAACTAATGACTAAAAATGATATATCAATTGAGGAAATTTCTCAAAAGTCGGGATTTTCAAGCGCAGCCTACTACAGTAGAATTTTTAAAAAACATATGGGATTAACTCCCATGAAATATAAAAGGACACTGCGATAATTTAATCGGCGACAAAAAAGGGAGTGTAAAAAACCAAGTTTTTTACACTCCCTTTTTTTTATTCATCGTGTGACAGTAATATGTCGCCAACCTTGTAGACGTCTCCGGCACCCATTGTTATTACAATGTCACCTCGTTTTGCCTGTGCCTTGATAAATTCGGCAGCATCCTCAAAGGTCTTTTTATAAACTGCATTGGGGATTGCATTTGCAAGCTGCTGTGCCGAAACCAGACCGGTATCAACCTCTCTTGCAGCGTATATGTCAGTTATGATGATATTTGCACCGCTTTCAGAAAGCACCTTTACGAAGTCGTCGAAAAAGTTGTAAGTCCTTGTATATGTGTGCGGTTGGAAAAGACACCATATATTCTCATACTTCATGTCACGGGCTGCAGAAAGAGTTGCTCTGATTTCCGTAGGGTGGTGTGCATAGTCGTCTACAACCATTATTCCGCCCATAATTCCGCGCGTTTCAAAACGGCGGTGTGTTCCGCCAAACCGGTACAGAGAATCACATATATCTTCAGGGTCTATTCCAACATAGTCAGCAGCGGCAAAAGCAGCAAGCGCATCATAAACGTTGTGAATACCGGGAACGGATAAGCGGATTTCTCCCAAAGGTTTGCCATTTTTACAAACCGTAAAGGAATAGTGATTATATCCGTTATGAGTCATGTTGTCAATTGTATAGTCGCAATCGCTGTGCGTTCCGAAAGTTATGATTTTGCGGTCAATTCCGTCAAGAGCTTTTTTTATGTTTTCATCCTCACCGTTCACAATCAACGCACCGTCATCAGGAGTCAAAAGAGCCAGAGAACGGAATGTTTCAATGATATGGTCTAAATCACGGAAATAGTCAAGATGGTCTGCCTCAATATTGGTAATAACCGATATTTTCGGGAAAAATCTGAGAAAGCTCTGATGGTACTCACACGCCTCAGCTATAAAATATTCCTTGCCGCCCAAATGTACGTTTCCGTGGATGATATCCAGTTCACCGCCCACTGTTACGGTAGGGTTTTTACCGCATTCCATAAAAACATGGGTAAGCATACCTGAGGTTGTGGTTTTGCCGTGTGTTCCGCTGATAGCGATGGGACAGTCATATTCCTTCATAATTGTACCGAGCATCTGTGCCCTGTCAATCTGAGGTATTCCTAGTTCCTTGGCACGCATCCTCTCAGGATTGTTTTCTCCGATAGCGGCACTGTACACAATTAAGTCACAGTCCTTTACATTGTCAGCATCATGCCCGATATGAACTGTAACGCCCAGAGCTGAAAGCTTTTCAGTTGCGGTGGAGGAGGAACGGTCGGAGCCTGAAACGACACATCCTTCTCTCAGAAGCATATGTGCTATTCCTGACATACTGACGCCGCCGATGCCGATTAAATATATGCGCATACCCTTTTTAATGGTAATATTGCTCAAAAAAATCACTCGCCTTTATATAAAAGTTGGAATTTCATAAAATTTTTAATTTTTTTGTTGAAATACTATTCATTATTTGATATTATACATATTAAGGGAAAAAATCAATAGAAAAATGAAAAAAATTATAAAAAATTCATTTTCGGAGGGAAAAAGTATGCAAATCACAGACATTAAAGTGAGAAAAGTTTCACAGGAAGGAAAGATGAAGGCGGTTGTTTCAGTTACCTTTGATGATGTCTTTGTAGTGCATGACATTAAGGTAATCGAGGGTAAAGAGAAGCTTTTCGCGGCTATGCCCAGCAGAAAGTCAGCTGACGGTACGTACAGAGATATTGTGCATCCAATTACATCTTCCATGCGTGAAGAACTTCAAAATGCTATTTTGGCAAAGTATGAGGAATTCTTATCTACAGAGCCTCAGTTGACCGAGGAGTAATTGTATCTTAAAACGGGCAGGCTTGTTTGCTTGCCTTTTTGTCTTGAATGATGACGTAACTACTCTGCTACCATAGTATGCTTACAGGTATAGTTTTGCGTAAAGTCACATTGGAAAATAATTTAAATTTATATACGGAGGAATTTCAAAATGATACCACATGGTAAGAACATCAAGTTATTTGCAGCAAACTCAAATCCTAAGCTTGCTCAGGAAATTGCACAGCAGCTTCATATGGAATTGGGGGCATCAAACGTAGGGCTTTTCTCTGACGGAGAAATTTTCGTAAACATTGGAGAAACCGTACGCGGCAGCGATGTTTTTGTAGTTCAGTCAACAAGCTCTCCTGTAAATGATAATCTTATGGAGATGCTCATTATGATAGATGCATTCAAGCGTGCATCTGCAGGTAGAATTACTGCAGTTATTCCGTATTTCGGATATGCGCGTCAGGACAGAAAGGCTAAGGCGAGAGACCCGATTAGTGCAAAGCTTGTTGCAGACCTTGTTGCGACAGCCGGTGCTGACAGAGTGTTGACAATGGACCTGCACGCACCGCA
>SVJI01000150.1 GCA_015069065.1 Oscillospiraceae bacterium
TATGACACTCGTTAACAGAGTTCTCAAACGTGTTCCGCAGAGTAAGGATGACCTTCTCGAGGGCATGACAATCTGGACAGATAATGCCGATACATCAGCTTGGTACTATCTTGCAGTTCAGGAAGCTACAAACAGCCATGAGTATGAAAGAAAGAATGAATCTTACGAAACATGGACTAAGCTTACAGAAAACAGAGACTGGACAACATACGAAAAATAATATCGATTGAAGAAAGAGCCTGAGCGACTAAAAGCCGCTCAGGCTCTTTGTTGCGCAAAAGAATGAGATTAACATCAAAATGCTAATCTCATTCTTTTACATATTAAATTATTTAAAGAATTCGCTTTCAAGGACTATTTCTACTTCGCTGGAATTATCGGTTATCATAATGCCGTCGGGGAGATTTAATTTTGTTCTTATCTTAGAGCCTTTTTCGTACAGTGCCAGATTTATTTCCTCTGTTTCAATGTACTTTGCGTTTTCAAAGGCATCTCCGCTGCCGTAGATTCTTACCGTGTTTTCTGCAGGGAGGGAGATTGTTTTTCCGCCTGTTGTTTTCAGCACCACAGGTACTGCCTTAACATCGTGGAACGAATACTTTACAGTAACCTGTGCGGGGGTACATTCGGCACCCTCAAGCACCTTTCCGTTTTTACCATATACCAGAAGCTTTGCCACCTGTTCCTTGCCGTTTTTATCTGGAATAATCTGCTCTGTCTTTACTGAGGCGATTTCTTTAATAATACTTTCCGGAGCGGACACGGTTACCTTTTCGTCTGAAAGCTCATGCGAACTCAATACCACCGACGTATCCTGTGCAGCGGCGATGTCAGCTTCAACGGTGTATGTATTCTTCTTAATCGGCTCTACAACAATTTTAATATCCTTACCCTTTACATAATACGCTGCGTTTGATGTGAGTGATGAACTAACCGTCGCGGGGATTGTATATGTTCCGCTGTCCTTTATTGCGGAGACATTTATCACCGCAGAAACTGTTCTGTTGGAAAGCCTTGCCAGTGTCAGTCTTTTTGCAGTTATTTTCACATCCACACTCTTTTCCGATATGGAATATATCGAAAATCCGCTTTCCTTAAGTGCCTGTTCACCCGATATTGCCAGAGGAACATTCCTTACAGTTTTTGACATCGACGGATTTTCCTGATACGAAACATACAACCACAATATAACGGAAAGTGCAACGCATATTATCTTAACAGCAAGCTTGTTCTGTGTTATTTTTTCCATTTAAGACGCTCCTTCCATTTTGCGATTGCATTATCGCTTTTCTTTTCTGCACTGGAGGAAAGCACCTTTAAAATTACTTTTTTCAGTGTATCTTCTGTATAATTGCGGCTCATATTACCATTAAGGGTAAAGCTGATTTTACCTGTTTCTTCACTTACGACGATTACCGCGGCATCGGAGCTTTCCGAAAGTCCCAACGCGGCACGGTGCCGGGTTCCGAATTCACGGCTGAGCGTTTCGTTATGTGTCAGCGGCAGAATACACCTCGCCGCCACAATTCTGTTTTCCCTGATTATAACTGCACCGTCATGGAGCGGTGTATTGGGAATGAAAATGTTAATCAAAAGCTCACTGGAAACGTTTGAATCAATTTCGCACCCTGTTCTGACGATATCGCCTATCTTCGTATCACGCTCCAGTACAATCAGTGCGCCGATACGTCTGCTGGACATGGCAACCGCTGCTGCTGCAATTTCGGAAGCAATAAACTCCGCTGAATTGTTTTCCTCCTGAGTGAATAGGGAGGAGAAGTTTGCACGCCCCACCTTTTCAAGTGCCCGACGAAGCTCCGGCTGAAAGACTACGATGAACGCCATAAATGCAAACTGCATCAGATTCCTAAGCAGATAATTTATGGTATTCAGCTGCAAAAGGTTGCTCGCCCATGTAAATATGAGCAGTAGTATAATACCCTTTATAAGCGTGCCTGCCCTCGTTTCGCGGACGAATGCGGAAAGCTTGTAAAACAGATACGCAACTATTGCAATATCCAGAATATCCGCAAGCCGCAGAGAAAGCAGTGACGCAGGAATGTTGCTTAACAAAGTTTCAAACAATCGCCTCAACCACCTTTGCTATTATTACATATATATTATTATACAATAAAATAAAGGGCATTGAAAGAGTTTTTTTGATTTTTTTAGTTTAAGACATATTGAGTTCAGCTTAAAAGCTTTTCAATTGCGGCAGCGGCAGAGGTAATATCATCCTTTGTATTGAAAAAACCTGCAGAAAGGCGTAAAAGCCCCTTGGAGATTGTTCCCAGAGTTCTGTGTGCCATTGGGGAGCAGTGGAGTCCTGCACGCACGGCAATGGAGTATTCACTGTCAAGTCGGGAGGCGATATCTACGCAGTCATGCCCCTTTAATAACAGTCCGCATACACCCACGCCCGGTTTACCCATCAGTCTGGCACCTTTAATTGCGCTGAGCTGTTCTATCATAAATTCTGTAAGCTGACGTTCCTTTTCCATGACACCTTCTGCTTTTATGAATTTTATCCCCTCGCACAGACCGGCTATTCCACAGGCATTTAGTGTGCCTGCTTCAAATCTGTCGGGAAGTAAATCGGGCATAAGTGCGCTTTCTGACAAGCTGCCTGTTCCGCCCTCAATCAAGGTGTCAAGGCTAACACCGTTTCTTATATAAAGTGCGCCTGTGCCGAATGGACCATATAGCCCCTTGTGCCCTGCAAAGGCTATCATATCTGCGTAGGAGCAGTTAACATCGAGTATTCCTGCTGTTTGTGCCGCGTCAAGAAGTGTCAGTACCCCGCGGCTTCTTGCGGCGGCAAATATTTTTTCTATCGGGTTGACAGTCCCCACGACGTTTGAAGCATGAATAACACACAGTAAGCGTGTGCGCTCGGTAATAAGCGGCAGAACACTTTCTTCATTCAGATATCCGTCTGCATCAGCACGCGCAATTTTTACGGTGACTCCCTCTTTCTCAATATCAATGCTGCTTCGCAGGACACTGTTATGCTCCATGGAGGAAATGATAATTTCGTCACCCTTTTTTACGCATCCTTTAATGGCGAGGTTTATCGCCTCGGTAGCATTTTTTGTGAATATAATCTGCTGCGGGCTGTCTGCGCCAATCAGTGCTGAAAGCTCCTCGCGACATTCGAAGATTTTATCACTGCTTTGTCTGGAAAGAGTGTGTCCTCCGCGACCGGGATTTCCGCCGCTGCTGCGCATAAAATCGGTAACGGCATTTATAACGCAGTCCGGCTTTGGAAAAGTGGTTGCAGCATTATCAAGATAAATCATGGCAAATCTCCTTATATTTTTGAATAAACTTTTTCTCCGTCAATTACAGACTCAACATAAA
>SVJI01000011.1 GCA_015069065.1 Oscillospiraceae bacterium
AGAGAAAATAAAGGTTGAAAACATACAGACCTTAATTTCGCTGTGCTGTGAATGTGACAGACGAATCAAGCAGGGACTTCTGGGCGGATGGGCTGCTCTGGAAACAATTATAGCAGAATACAACTATTATTAAGGAGAGGATTTTCACCATGAAATACGAGCTTAAAAACGGCTGGAACACCAACATTGACAAGGAAATAGTGTTTAAATTTGCCGAAGGGTACAAGGACTTTTTAAAGGTTTCTAAGACTGAACGTGAATCTGTTACAGAGGCGGTGCGTCTTGCAGAGCTGTGTGGTTTTAAACCTCTGGAAAGCTTTACCGCGCTTAAAGAGGGGGACAAAGTTTATGCGGTTAACAAGCTTAAAGGGCTTATTGTTGCCGTAATCGGTTCTGAGAATATTTCCAGTGGTGTAAACATCGTAGGCGCGCATGTTGATGCTCCGAGACTTGACCTGAAGCCCAATCCCCTTTACGAGGATGGAGAACTGGCATACTTTAAGACTCACTATTACGGCGGCATAAAAAAATATCAGTGGGGAACAATTCCCCTCTCTCTCCACGGTGTTGTTATAAAGGCTGACGGAGAAAGAGTTGATATTAAAATAGGCGATGAAAACGATGACGTTACGTTTGTTATTACAGATTTGCTGCCCCATCTTGCACAGGAGCAGATGAAAAAATCCTCCTCACAGGTAATAGAGGCAGAGGAGCTTAATCTTCTTATCGGTTCGATGCCCCTTAGCGGTGAGGAAAAAGATGCGGTTAAGGCAAATATCCTTTCACTCCTTAATGAAAAGTACGGCATATGCGAGGAGGATTTTCTTAGTGCAGAGCTTGAAATAGTTCCCGCTGCCAATGCCAAGGATGTAGGCTTTGACCGAAGTCTTATCGGTGCATATGCCCACGACGACAGAGTATGTGCTTACCCCGCTCTTATGGCTGCGCTCACAACAGAGGCATGCGGTAAGACAGCCGTTTGCCTGCTCTCTGATAAGGAAGAAGTCGGCAGCATGGGAAACACAGGCGCAAAAAGTGATTTTCTGAAGCTTATTCTTCTGGAGCTTTTGGATAAAACAGGCGAAGCTGCAACACAGCTCAATCTTCTGCGCTGTCTGGACAGAAGTCACTGCCTGAGCGCTGACGTTAATGCAGCCTTTGACCCCAATTTCCCCGCTCCCTACGAAAAGCGCAACGCCTCAAAAATAAACTATGGCGTAGCAATAGCAAAATACACCGGCGCGCGCGGGAAGAGCGGTTCAAGCGATGCTTCTGCAGAGCTGATGGGAAAAATCAGAACATTGTTTAACGAAAACGAAGTACTCTGGCACGTTGCCGAGCTTGGAAAAGTCGATGCCGGCGGTGGCGGTACTATCGCGCAGTATATTGCCAACTTAGGAGTAGAAACGGTGGATTGCGGTGTTCCTGTCCTCAGTATGCACGCCCCCTTTGAGGTTGTTTCAAAGCTTGACGTGTATATGGCGTACAAGGCTTTTCACTCATTCTATAACAACTGAGGTGTCCTATGCGAATAGATAAATTTTTAAAGGTTTCAAGAATTATAAAACGCAGAACCGTTGCCAACGAGGCTTGTGACGCAGGCCGTGTGAGCATCAATGGCAAGGTTTGCAAGGCAAGTGCTGAAATAAAATGCGGTGATATTGTCGAAATCCGTTTTGGAGAAAGGCTTATTAAGGTGCGTATCGAAGATATTAAGGAACACACCTTGAAAAACGATGCGGCATCACTTTATACCGTGCTTGAAAATAACTAAGGTAATACCTTAAGAGGTGAACAGACTTGAAAACATTGTGGGAATTATTTGCAGCCTTCTTTCGTATAGGTGCATTCACTTTCGGCGGAGGCTATGCCATGCTGTCGCTAATTCAGAAAGAAGTTGTAGAAAATAAAAAATGGGCAACTGATGAGGAGGTTCTCGACTATTACGCGGTAGCGCAGTGTACCCCGGGAGTCATCGCCGTAAACACAGCAACCTTTATCGGGTATAAACAAAAAGGCGTTTTGGGCGCTGTTGCGGCAACCTTTGGCGTTGTACTTCCGTCACTTATCATAATCAGTATTATTGCTGCCGTTTTGCAGAACTTCATGCAGTATGAGATTGTGCAGCATATATTCGGTGGAATTCGTGTTGCCGTTGCAGTACTGATTGTGAATGCAGTAATAACGATGGGCAAAAAAGCAATCATTGACCGCCTGTGTGTTATACTTTCTATATCAGCATTTCTGGTATCGGTTATTTTTCCATCCGTTTCTCCTGTTTTCATAGTGCTTGCAGCTGCTCTTACAGGAATTGTAACTATGAAGAGGGGCGGTGCAGATAAATGATATGGATAAGGCTTTTTATTGAATTTTTCAAAACAGGGCTTTTTGCCATCGGCGGGGGACTTGCCACTATTCCGTTTCTCCGTTCCATGGCAACTGACCCATCCCTTAACTGGTTTGACGAAAAGCTTCTGGGTAATATGATTGCCGTGGGGGAATCAACCCCCGGTCCCATCGGTGTAAATATGGCAACCTATGTAGGCTATACCGTTGGATATGACCACGGAGGTACTCTGGGGGCACTTTTGGGCGGATTTATCGCAACCTTTGCACTCGTACTGCCATCGGTAATTATTATTCTCATTGTGGCAAAGCTCCTGCAGGCTTTCAAAGAAAACAAGTATATATCCCGCTCATTTTACGCGATACGTCCGGCGGTAACGGGAATGATTGCCACCGCCGCCGTTACCATGATAAAAAGCGGAGTTTTTACAAACGGCACAGGCTTTATACGTGCAATAAATATAAAGGCAGCCATTCTTTTCGCAGTGCTTCTTTTCTTTACTAACAAGGTTAAGCTGCACCCCATATTTTATATAATAATTTCCGGTGTAATCGGCGCAATTTTCTCAATGTGAGGTAGTAACAAATGAACATATTAAAACAGCTTTGTACAGAGCTTAAAACAGATGAAGCAAAAACACAAAACGTTATAAATCTTCTTGACGAGGGAAACACTATCCCCTTTATCGCCAGATACCGTAAGGAGCTTACAGGAAATATGGACGACCAGCTGATTCGTTCTATCTCCGACAGGCTCGCGGCACTGCGCGCTATAGAGGAGCGTAAGGCAGAGGTTATCCGCCTTATAGACGAGCAGGGAAAGCTCACTGACGAGATTACCACATCCGTCGAAAATGCAAAAACCCTGACGGAGCTGGAGGACATTTACCGTCCGTACCGTCCGAAAAGAAAAACCCGCGCGAGCGTTGCGCGCGAAAAGGGGCTCGAACCTCTTGCCCAGCTTATCATCGAACAAGAATTTGCGGGTGATATAGCAGTGGAAGCCACCAAATACATCAACGAAGAAAAAGGTGTGCTTACTGCTGAAGATGCTATTTCAGGCGCTCAGGATATAATTGCGGAGGATATTTCCGACAATGCTGATTTCCGTAAAAACATCCGCCGCCTTACTTATATGAACGGCGTAATTACGAGCAAGCAGGGTAAGGGCGAAAATGCGATTTATCAGATGTACTACGAATTTTCAGAGCCTGTAAAGGCAGTTGCTGACCACCGTATTCTTGCCATGGACCGTGGCGAGAAAGAGGATATTCTCAGCATTAAAATCGAGCTTGACTCTGCCATTATTACAGACTATCTTGGAAAACAGATATTAAAAAGCAACGTGGCACAGCTCTCCGAGCTTATAAATGCAGCGATAGAGGATAGCTATAAAAGGCTCATAGCACCGTCTATCGAAAACGAAATCCGCTCCGACCTTACAGAAAGGGCGCAGAATGGTGCAATCGGTCTTTTCAGTGTAAATCTCAAAAATCTGCTTATGACACCGCCTGTCAAGGGACATACTGTACTTGGCGTAGACCCAGGCTACAGAACCGGTTGTAAGCTTGCTGTAGTTGATTCCACAGGAAAGGTGCTTGAAACAGGCGTAGGTTATTTCACACTGGAGCACCACGACATTGAAAAAGCAAAAAAGCAAGTTAAGGGAATGATTGAAAGAAATAACGTAACACTTATTTCTATAGGAAACGGCACCGCCACAGGTGAAAGCGAAAAATTCATAGCATCACTTATCGGTGAACTTGCCTCTCCTGTCAAATACATGGTTGTTTCCGAAGCAGGTGCTTCGGTGTACAGTGCCAGTGAGCTTGGCGCAAAGGAATTTCCTGATTTTGACGTATCTCTGCGTAGTGCAGTTTCTATAGCACGCAGATTACAGGACCCGTTGGCAGAGCTTGTAAAAATTGACCCACGTTCTATCGGTGTGGGACAGTACCAGCATGACTGCAATCAGAAAAAGCTTTCCGGTGCATTGGGTGGAGTTGTTGAAGATTGTGTAAACAATGTCGGTGTTGACCTTAATACTGCGTCGGCTTCGCTTTTGAGCTACATTTCAGGAATTTCGTCAGCCGTTGCCAAAAACATCGTTTCCTACAGAGAGGAAAACGGCTCTTTTTCAAAACGCAGGGAGCTTCTTAAGGTCAGTAAGCTCGGAGAAAAGGCATTTGTTCAGTGTGCCGGCTTTATGCGCATACCGGGAGGTAAGGAATTCCTTGACAACACCTCTGTTCATCCTGAAAGCTACGACGCTGCAAAAGCACTTATCGAAAAATGCGGCTATGGCAAAGAGGAAATTGCAAAAAGCAGCTTCCCTGATATCCTTGGCAGAGTTACAAAAGAAATCGCTGAGGAAATCTGCCAACAGTTTGACATAGGTATGTTTACTCTGCGTGATATATGCGATACCTTGGCAAAACCGGGCAGAGATATGCGTGACGAGCTTCCGCAGCCCCTTTTGCGCAGCGGATGTATGTCTATGGATGAGCTCACCGCAGGAATGATTCTGGAGGGCACTGTGCGCAATGTAATTGATTTCGGTGCGTTCGTTGATATAGGTGTGCATCAGGATGGATTGGTGCATATATCCCAGATTTCAAATAAGTTTATTAAACATCCTACTGATATTCTCAGTGTGGGGGACATCGTCAAGGTTAAAATTCTCGACGTAGACAAAGAAAAAAAGAGAATATCTCTCACCATGAAAATATAAGGAGTCCGTTATGAAATATATCAAACAACTTACAATTATCCTTGGTATTTCAGCAATCGGCGAATTTTTGAATTTTCTTCTTCCCTTGCCGATTCCTGCAAGCATCTATGCTCTGGGGCTGATGCTCCTGCTTCTTTGTACAGGGACTTTGAAATTAAGCGCTGTAAAGGAAACATCTGCACTGCTGCTCGATGCGATGCCCATTATGTTTATCCCTGCTGCGGCAGGTATCATTAACTATTGGGACATTATAAAGCCCATACTTATACCGTGCTTTCTGATTTTAATTGTTACTACTGTGATTGTCATGGCGGTAACAGGTATCACAACGCAGGCTATAATAAAAAGAAAGGAGAGTAAAGACAATGCTTAATGAATCTGCTTTCTTCTACACCTTTATAACACTGGCGTTCTATCTGATATGTTTATTCATTCATAAAAAACTCCGTTGGGCGTGGTTTAACCCGCTTTTAATGGCAATCGTATTTACGGTTATAATGCTTCTCGCCGGAAATATCGAGTACGAAGTTTATGAGTCGAATACCAAGCTTATAGGATACTTCCTGACCCCTGCCACAGCGTGTCTTGCCGTTCCGCTTTATGAAAAGCTATCTCAGCTTCGGAAAAACGCTCTGGCAATTCTGGTCGGAATATTTTCAGGAGTTATCACCTCTGCACTGTGTATAATTGCCATAGCCTTTATATTTAAACTCGACAAAGCTCTCCTGGCATCTTTTCTGCCTAAATCTGTTACAACGGCTATTGGCATAGGTGTTGCAGAGGAGCTTGGCGGAATTGCCGCCCTTACGGCAATTTCAATTATCGTTACAGGTATTGCGGGTAATATTTTTGCAGAAACAGTTTGCAGGGTTTTTAAAATAACAAACCCTGTCGCAATCGGTGCTGCAATCGGAACATCCTCACATGCAGGAGGAACTGCAAAGGCAATCCAGTTGGGGCAGACAGAGGGTGCTATCAGCGGACTTGCAATCGCAGTTGCGGGAATAATGACAGTTATAGTCGTTCCGATATTTATGAATTTCATATAAAAATAGTGAGTACCGTACGGTACTCACTATTTTTATATGAAATCAATTATTCAACACTGTCAATCGGCTCTGTTTCTGCCTCATCGTATTCGCTTTGTCCGTCATACACATCTGCTTCCTCTGCCTGTGCATCGTCGGCATAAACCTCTTCAATGCCTACTTCCTCAACAGATTTTATATCGTCGATAGCCTTTCTCAAAGATGCAATCTCATCTTCAAGTGCATCTACCTTTTCCATTTTAGGCTTTATCTCTTCAACGATGTTTCCCTCTGCCTTATAGGCTTTATATGCATCGTAACCAATTTCTTTATAAAGGCTTTTTACGCTGCTTTGCTTCTCCGCTATTTCAAGATTCAGCTTTGCGATTGAATAAAGCTTTTTACTCTTTTTACTTGAAACGGCAGCCACATCAACGGCAACCTTTTTCACTTTATCTAAAAATTCCACCTTGCTCAACTCCTCTTAGTCAAAGTTTGGTTTCTGCAAAAAGTTGGGTATCTCCAAATCGCTGTCATCACCCATTACACCGAAAAAGTCATTCTTTTCACGCTTTTTCTTTCCGTCCATACCTGTTGCGATAACAGTGATAACAATATCATCCTCAAGACTTTCGTCAATAGCTGCACCGAAGATAACAGTTGCATCATCATCAACACAATCACCAATAAGATTTGCTGCAGCATTTGTTTCATGAAGATTAAGATTTGTTCCGCCGATAACGTTAATAAGAACGCCTGTAGCACCGTCGATTGTTGTTTCGAGAAGAGCGCTTTCGATAGCCATTCTCGCAGCTTCCTCGGCACGGTTTTCACCGTTTGCACGACCGATACCCATATGAGCAAGACCTGCATCCTTCATAACTGTTGTAACGTCGGCGAAGTCTACATTGATAAGACCTGCACCTACGATAAGGTCGGAAATACCCTGTACACCCTGACGCAAAACTTCGTCTGCATCCTTGAATGCATCAATAAGGCTTGTCTTATTATTACTAATATCAAGCAATCTGTCATTGGGAATAACAACGAGTGTGTCAACATTGCCACGAAGCTGCTCAACACCCTCTTCAGCCTGAATCATACGTCTTCTACCCTCAAAGCCAAAGGGCTTAGTAACGATTGCTACAGTAAGCACACCCATTTCCTTTGCAATACCTGCAACAACAGGTGCAGCACCTGTGCCTGTACCGCCGCCCATACCGGCAGTTACAAATACCATATCTGCATCCTTAAGCACCTGCTCTATTTCTGCACGGCTTTCCTCAGCAGCTTTTTTACCGATTTCGGCCTTACCGCCTGCACCCTGACCCTTTGTCAGCTTATCACCAATCTGGATTTTCTGAGCTGCATGACTCTTTGTAAGTGCCTGTTTATCTGTATTTACAGCGATGAATTCAACGCCTTTTACACCTGCTTCAACCATGCGGTTAACAGCGTTATTACCGCCGCCGCCAACACCGACAACCTTAATCTTCTGAGCTGCGCCCAGTTCTTCCGCATATTCCATTCTCATTGGAAATCCTCCTCTATACGTAATAATAGCTACACGATTATATAATATATAATACACCTAAATTAAGATAGTTTCAAGAAAAATTTTTAAATGTTAATAAATTTATTCCTCGGCGGTAGAATTTTCTTCGGTTTCAGGTTTCGGCAGCTCTTCTTTTTTGTATGTCAACCGTTCTAAATTGATAAATCCTGTGGGATTTTCACCAAGCTCTGAAAGTATAGGTCCGAAGCACTCCATCTTATACCCCAGCTTCTCTGTGCTTCCGACAGTAACACACAAATCCTTTCCCCTGTAATAAAATTTTATATCGTTCAGATTTGCCATTTCAATACTGCTCATATCGAAAATATAGCCGTATTTAGAAAACTCGTGCAGACACGCGATAAGTGCCTCCATCTGTCTCTCATCCTCGGATTTTAATATATTTCCAACCCTGTAGGTAACATTCTTCATCCCGCGCACTACAGGGAGCTGAGGAGCTTCGGCGTTTTGTGTTTCCCCTTTCTCCTCATCTTTCCCCAGTCCGTCTGTGATGTCAATACATCTTCCGTCGGCGGTTATTATAACATACCCCTCTTCCGCCTTTATATATGCTACTCCCACTTCCTCTACAACAGTAATTTCAATAGTTGACGGAAGCGAACGCTTGACCTTTACACTTTCTATATATCCCATGGATTTGATATTATCCTTTGCACTGCCAAGACTTACTCCGAAAATATTTACTCCCTTTACAATTCCACTGGCACGGATAATCTCCTCCTCTGCCAGTACAGAGTTCCCATGCACCTTGATTTTTTCAATATTAAAGCCGGGAGTAAGGAGCATTATAGCGACGATGGAAGACAAAAGTATAATAACTGTAATCAGTGCCATCTGTTTTTTTTGTTTTCTCCTGATTTTTCTCATCATCACTCACTCCTTTGCATCCTTTGCTAGATTTTCTTTATATCCGCTCCTATGCTCTGCAGCATAGTTTCCAGCTCGACATATCCTCTTTCTATATAATGTATTCCGTCAAGAAGGCTTTCTCCCTCAGCCCCCAGTGCTGCAACAGTAAGTGCCGCTCCGCCCCTGAGGTCCATTGCCCGAATGTGCGCACCTGACAGTTTTTGTCCTTTTATAATTGCCACACGGCCGTCCTGCAGAATATCGGCACCCATTTTCCTGAGCTCGGGGATTATTTTGTATCTGCTGTCGAATATATTTTCAACAATTACACTTGTTCCGTTTCCGTAGCACAGTGCCGCCATAACAGGTGACTGTGCATCTGTGGGGAAACCGGGGTACACCTGTGTTTTTATCATATCAACGCTGCCTGTCTTTTCAGGCGCACGTATATACATTTTATCCTTGAAAAATTCTATCCGTGCTCCGCTTTCACGAAGCACCGACACAATTGCCCCCAGATGCTGACTCCGCACATTAAGAAGTTCTATCTCACTTTTTGTAGTCATTGCAGCACACATCAGTGTGGATGCTACTATCCTGTCGGGCATGACCTTGTAATCAGTTCCCGACAGATGTGCAACACCATTTATACGGATAAATTCCGTACCTGCACCGCTTATATCTGCGCCCATCTTGTTGAGGAAGTCACACATATCGGTAATTTCCGGCTCTTTTGCCGCATTTGAAATCGTGGTTTCTCCCTTTATACATACGCTTGACAGAATAATATTCTCCGTAGCGCCCACACTGGGGAAGCTTAAATGTATATCCGCAGGATGTATTCTGTCCGCAATCGCCTCAATATAACCGTTTTCTTCCCTTATTTCTATACCCAATTCACGCAGTGCCTTAAGGTGCAAATCTATAGGTCTGTTTCCAAGCTCGCATCCACCCGGCGCGCATAGTCTGGCTCTACCCATTTTTGCTACAAGCGCTCCTAGAAAAATTATTGAGCTGCGCATTTCCCGCATAAGTTCCTCGGGTATTTCCCATCCGCTCATTGCCGAAGAATCAATTTCCAGAACATCCCCCGCAAGGGTAGCGCTGCACCCCAGAGTGCGAATTATATTTATTGTATTATTTACATCGCTAAGATTCGGACAGTCATAAATTCTGCATTTATCCCCCGATAGGACTGCCGCCGCCATAATAGGGAGAACGGCATTTTTTGCCCCGTGGACACGCACCCTGCCGCTAAGCTTCTTTCCACCGTTGATTATGTATTTATTCAACCCTACACCCCCATACTGCGTTACCGGAAAATTATTTCCCTGCACGATAACATAGTATGCCAAAGCAGGCGTATAGGTGAATAAGATATATTTTACTTCTTTATTATTTCACTTATGCACGCGTAAATTGTTTCGCACGCATCAGTAATTCCGATTTTTTCAGAACAGCTCTGCATATTAGCAAGCACTGACACATTTCCGAGAATATCATCCACCTCAGAAGCAATTCTTTCGCCTGAAAGTTCACTTTCCAGCACAACTCTCGCAGCACCGTTTTTCTCAAGATATCTTGCATTATATTCCTGATGATTGTGTGCTACATATGGGCTTGGTATAAGAACTGCAGCCTTTCCAAGTGCTGTTATTTCGCTTACGGTGATAGCACCCGCCCTGCCTATAATAACATCGGCTGTGCTAAAAATCTCTTCCATATTGTATATATAAGGCACTACCTTAATATTTCTGATGTTTTCAATATTAACGCCTTTTTCAGCAAGTCTTTTTATTATATCATCATAGTGCTTTTCCCCTGTAGATGCAATCAGGTTAAATCCGTCTGTGCGCTTTTCTGCAATCATATCTACAAGGGCATCATTCATTTTTTCTGCCCCAAGGGAGCCTCCGAACATAAGAACGAGCGGTTTTTCATCAAAACCGTATTTCGCGCGGATTAAATCAGCGTCATGCTCTGCAAAGAGATTGGGGCGCAAGGGATTTCCTGTAAGCACCATCTTTTTTGCTTTCATCATGTTCTTTGTTTCGTCAAAGCTGATTGCAGTTATATCAGCCTTTTGTGAAAGCATCTTTATTGCAAGTCCGGGAAACACGTTCTGTTCATGTATCAGCGTAGGTATTTTAAGAGCCGCCGCAGCCTTTACCACAGGAGCACACACATACCCGCCCGTACCTATAACCACATCGGGTTTAAATTCCTTTAAAATACGTCTGGCATCGCTCATGCTTTTTATATAATTTATAAGAACCTTTATGTTTTCTGCACTGAGGCTGCGCCTGAGTCCCATCACATCAATAAATTTTATATCATAGCCACACTTGGGGACAAGGTTTTTTTCAAGTCCCCTCTGTGTTCCCACAAAAAGGAAGCTACTATCCTGATGCTTTTCCTTTATATAATTTGCAATGGCAATAGCCGGATTTATATGTCCGGCAGTGCCTCCGCCCGTAAGTAGTACACGCATATCTCAGGCACCCTTCATTATAATTTTTTAACCTTACTGCTTTTTGATATATTAAGCAGAATTCCCATTCCCCAAAGAGTGGCAAGCATTGATGAACCGCCGGAGCTGAAAAGCGGAAGCTGCATTCCTGTGGATGGAAGAATTGACAGTACAACCCCGATATTGATAAGCATCTGCAAGCCAACAATGCTTGTTATACCAAATGCCATTAACATTCCAAAACGGTCCTTTGCATTAAGAGCTATACTCATGCCTCTCCATATAAACAATACAAAAAGAGCAATTACCGCTATTCCTCCGATGAAGCCAAGTTCCTCGCATATAACTGCATATATGTAGTCGTTCTGCACCTCGGGAAGATACTGATACTTTTGCCTTGACTGCCCCAGTCCCAAGCCAAACAATCCGCCGGAGCCGACTGCGAAAAGGGACTGTACAATCTGCCAGCCAATACCTCTCTTATACTCAAAGGGCTTAAAAAGAGCCAATATTCTGTTTGCTCTGTATTCCTCTGTAAATATGAATATCGAACCTACTCCTGCAAGCAGCAATCCGCCCAGAACAGTTAGTTTCATGGAGAAGCCTGCCACAAGCATCATCATGATGCTGATAAGTGCGAGGATGATTGCCGCTGACATATGCTTCTGCAAAAGACACGTTGCACAGAACGCCAGCATGAAGCCAAAGGATATCGCTATGTTTCTTCTGTCTGTCGTAAGATTCTGATTTTTCTTATCGGAATAGCGTGTTGCATAATATATTACTATAGCAATTTTAGCAAATTCCGACGGCTGAAAGCTGATAAATCCCAAAGAAATCTGTCTTGTAGCACCGTGGGATGCAAAACCGAAAATCGGCACTGCAATCATCACAATAAACATGGCAGTGATAATAGCTTTGGATTTTGTCTTATAATTATGATAGTCATACGTCATGGCAACTATCATTGCCCCAAGACCTACACCGGTAATAATAAATTGCTTTATTAGCGCACGCATAATACCGCTTTCAGACGCTTCGGGAGAGCTTGCTGAAAAGAGCATGACAAACCCGAACAAAAGCATTGCCAATATTATTACAAGCAGGATAAAATCAACCTGACCTGTGCTTTCAGTTCTTCTGCCGGCACTTTTCATTACCGCTCCTCCTTAAAATTTATTAAAGTGCAATATAGCTTACAAGACATAACAACAGTGTAATCGCGCAAAATACGGTTACGACCTTTGTTTCTTTCCATCCGCACATTTCAAAGTGGTGATGGACAGGTGCCATTTTAAAGACACGCTTTTTGGTTTTTTTAAACACACTTACCTGTATAATGACACTGAGTGCTTCAAACAGGAATATGAAGCCGCTTATTACTATAAAAAACTCCAGTCCTGCACTGATAGCAACTGCTGCCAGAAGTCCGCCTATGTAAAGACTGCCTGTGTCGCCCATGAATACCTTTGCAGGGTATGCATTGTAGATAAGAAAGCCAAGCAGTCCTCCTGCGAGTGACGCGGCAATTACGCTGCCGTCACCGTTGTCTGTCAAGGCAGCACACGCTACCGCAAAAAATAACGCAACTATGCTTCCCACACTTGCTGCAAGGCCGTCAAGACCGTCAGTAAGATTTGCGCTGTTTGTGGTTGCAAGCAAGACAAACATTACAAACGGAATATAAAAAATTCCTAAATCAAGCTCGGTCCCGACAAAAGGAAGCCTTGTTTGTGTTTGCCCGAAAGAGGCATATAAAAACACTGCATAACCCAGACTGACAATTGTCTGTGCCAAAAACTTCTGCGATGCTGAAAAACCCTTGTTTTGCTTCTTTACCACCTTAATATAGTCATCAATAAATCCGATAAGACCGAACAAAACTGCGCAAAGCAGTATTCCGCCGCCCCTTAAATCACGAACAAAGAAAAGTGATGCAACTACACTGGAAATAATAAAGGCAATGCCCCCCATTGTCGGAGTTCCCTGTTTTTTTTCATGCCATGTGGGGCCGTCCTCCAGTATAGTTTGCCCAAATTTAAGGCGGCGCAGAAAGGGTATAAGAACAGGTTCTAATACCGCCGCAATTATAAAGCTTATTATACATGCTTTTATCCACATAGTTTATCATCCCTTACGCTTTTGCCAGAATTTCTTTAACAACAATACGCTCGTCGAAATCGTGCTTTACATGGTCAATTTCCTGATAAGTTTCATGACCTTTTCCTGCAAGGATAATTATATCATCCTTTTGAGCTATGCCCATTGCATAAGCGATAGCCTCTCGCCTGTTTTCTACAACGGTGTAATTATCCCCGCTCATACCTTTAAGAATATCTTCGATAATTTCCATGGGCTGCTCACATCTGGGGTTGTCGCTTGTCACTATAGCAACGTCGCTCAGTTCTTCTGCAATTTTACCCATCTGCGGACGCTTTGTAGCATCTCGGTTGCCTCCGCAGCCAAATACAGTTATGACGCGTTCTTTGGCAAATGCACGCACCGCGGATATAATATTCATCAATCCGTCGGGAGTATGTGCGTAATCAATTATAACGGTGTAAGGGGTGTTTGTATGTACAACCTCTATTCTCCCCTTGACACTTTTTGCCAGAACAAGCCCCTTTTCAATATCTGTAATATCAACACCTATGTTAAGACATGCACAGATAGCTGCCAAGGCATTATAAACAGAAAACATTCCCGGAATACCGAGTCTTATTTCATGGGTGATTCCATCCACATATATATCAAATATTACACCGCGCTCACTCATTCTGATGTTTTGCGCATGAATATCCGATTCCTTTTCCACGGAGTAGGTTATGGTCTTGCCGACTGCGTTTTGTTTCATCAACCCTGCATAGCCATCATCCTCATTTATTGCGGAAGTTTTGCTCATGGAAAACAGCTTTGCCTTTGCAAGCGCGTAATTTTCCATTGTTTTATGAAAATCCAGATGGTCCTGAGTGATGTTTGTCAATACAGCCGTTTCAAACTGCACTCCATACACTCTGCTAAGCTCCAGCGAATGACTGGAAACCTCCATAACAACATATTCCCCGCCACTTTTAGCCATTTTTGAAAACATTTCAAAAAGCTCCAATGACTCAGGCGTAGTACGGCTGCTTTCAATTACTTCTTCACCTATTATAATCTGATTAGTTCCTATAAGGTCACATCTTAAACCCTTGAGCATCAGAATCTGCCGAATCAGATATGTTGTTGTTGTTTTTCCGTTAGTTCCTGTAATACCGATTATTTTCAGTTCTCTTTCAGGATGCCCGAAAAACTCAGCTGCGCACAGTGCGAGAGCCTTTCTTGAATCCGCTGTTTTTACATAGGTACAGTTACACTGCACATCGTCCTCACCTATAACAGCTGCTGCTCCGTTTTTTACTGCTGCCTCTATGAATCTGTGTCCGTCGGTTTCAAACCCTTTGATTGCGACAAACAAATAGCCCTCTCTTACCTGTCGCGAGTCATAGGCAATGCCTTTTATTTCAATTTCTGCAGGGCCAAAAACCTCTGCCTTAATATCCTTTATAATCTCACTTAATGTCATTCCACACCTCCGTCAATCCGACTCTCTCAGGACAAATTTTACATATACCTCCGTACCCTGAGCCACCTCCGACTCTGCCTGCGGGCTTTGCGATACTGCAATATAATCTGCCGTCAGGTTTTCCACAACTCCCGATGAGTCAATCTCCATCTTAATACCCGCATTTTCCAGTGAAACACGAGCATTTTCATAAGTCATACCAATTACCACCGGAACGATAACCGTACCCTTTTTCTCTTCCTCCTGCGTATATGCTATTACAACGCTGCCCTTATGAAGCTTTGTACCGGGAGCGGGAATCTGATTATTTACCTTTTCCCCACTTCCCTTGGGGTTTATCTTAAGCCCCAGTTTATCAAGCTTCTCCAGAGCCTCCTGAACGGTAAGTCCGTTAATATTGGGAACAGAAACCGATATCTTCTCGGCATTTTCCTCGGTGTACTGCGGCTCATAACCAAGATAAGGCAATACATCCTCAATTATTCTTCCAACTGCAGGTGCCGCGATAGCACCACCACCTGTTGCTCCGGCATTTGGCTCATCAAGAAGCAGCAAGCACACTATTTCAGGATCCTCCGCAGGTGCCGCACCGACAAACGATGCAATATATTTACCATTACCTCGGGGGAGTTTTTCACTTGTTCCTGTTTTTCCGCCTATGCGAAAGCCCTCAACATATCCGCCTTTACCGGTACCCTCCGATACAACCTGCTCCATCATTGTGCGCATCTGTATGCTGGTTTCCTCCGAAATAACATTACGTACCCTTTCAGGCTCAAACGTGTCTGTTATTTTACCATCAGCATCGGTATATGCCTTAACAATATATGGCTTCATAAGATTTCCGCCGTTTACAATTGCAGAAACTGCACTTATGATTTGAAGCGGCGTAACCGTAAAGGTCTGACCAAATGAAGACGTTGCCAGATCCACTACTCCGAGCTGGTCGTGGAATGTTCCTGCGGACTCTCCGGGAATTGTAAATCCTGTTTTCTCCGAAAGGCCAAAGGCTTTAAAATACCGCCTGAATGTATCTGCACCCAGTCTTGAGCCAAGCTCCATAACAAATGGGTTACATGAATTCATAAGTCCCTGTGTAAATGTTTCCTCCCCATGTCCGGGGCGATGCCAACAATGTATGTCACGATTTGCAACATGCCGTACTCCACTGCAGGTAAAAACATCATTCGGACTTGCCACACCCTCTTCAAGTGCGGCAGCTGCAACTACCGTCTTAAATGTAGAACCCGGCTCATATGAATCAATAACCGCCTTATTTCTCCACATCTTGGTTACTGCGGCACTGTATGCCTTGTCATACGCCTCTCCCTCAAGTTCGAGGTCGTCTAACTGTTCTATTAAAAGCTGATCTGTTATGACACGCGGTTCATTAAGGTCGTATGTGGGTACTACCGCCATGGCAAGAATCTCACCTGTTTTGGGATTCATGACGATAGCAGCTCCGCCGTTTCCTAACAAGTTTTCTTCATACGCCTGCTGAAGATGCTTTTCTGTATATCTCTGTATTGTTTCATCAATTGTCAGAACTACACCTTTTCCGTCCTGCGCCTCGATGTAATTCTCGTATTTATATGGCATTTCATTGTTTGCAACATCCTTCGCTGCGACAATTCTTCCGTCAAGACCGCGAAGCTGTTCATCGAGAACATTTTCCAGTCCCTCCAGTCCCTGTCCGTCGCTGCCTGTAAAGCCTATTACCTGAGCTGCCAGTGAACCGTACGGATAATATCTTTTCGTATCTTCCTCAAAATGTATTCCTGTAAGTCCTTTTTGGCGCAGAACGTCAGCCGTGCTTTTTTCAACCTGTTTTGCAATAACAACCGATTGTCTGTCTATACGGGCAATCTGCTCCCTGACACTGCTTTCCTTTACCCCCAATATACTTACAAGCGCTTTAACTACTTTATCCTCATTCTTTGCTTTTGCTATTTCCTGAGGATTAAGAGTTACTCTCTCTGCAGTAGCACTCTGGGCAAGCACTTTCATGTTACGGTCATATATACTTCCGCGTTTTGCACTTATAACACTGTCACGTGTCTGCTGCTCTGCTGCAAGCTTTTTGTACTCCCCGCCACGGACAAACTGAATCCATGCAAGGCGTACAACAAGCACCATTACACCAATAAGGAACAACGACATCATCAGCTTTATTCGCTTTTTAACTGTTACGGCATTTTTGGGCATGCTTACAACCTCGCTTTCCTTTATCAATATTCCTTGCATATTGAGTCTGAATTTTTGTCCTGCAGAGTCTGTGCAGTGTTGGTTTTATAAACGCAAAAAGGGATATGGCAAAAACAGTCCAATCGCCACTTCCCTTTAGTATTATATTAGTATAGATATTCCAGTATGACCGATACACGGTTTATAAATGCAGTAAGCATATTTGTCTCCTCGGTTTTCAGAACTTCGCCGTTATCAGTATTTCCAAGGGAAATATATTTTATCTGATTCTTTGCCGGGGGTTTAAGTCCGAGGCGGGCCGCCTCCTGCTCCACTCTCTTAGGGTCCATGTTTCCCTCAGCCTGTACCTGTGTTTCAACAACCTTTGCGCTGATAAGGTCGAGCCTTGAGCGCGCATCTGTAAGACGGTTATATTCCTGTGTGATTGATGCGTATCTGAAAAGCACAGTAAAAGCCATTACAAACATGAGTGCCATTGCTGCTATGACGCGCTTTTTCATTAAGCGAATCTTCTTTTTGCTGTTTTTTCCGGCAGTCACTCTCCGCGCTTTCTTTTGCGTGCTGTCATGTTCATCGTATGTAAGATATTCAGTTTTTAATGCATTTGAACCTTCAACATACATTAAAGCCGTACTCCTATCAAATAATTTTTTCCACAGTTCTCAGTTTACTGCTTCTTGCCCGGGGGTTTTCGTTAAGCTCTGCTTCAGATGGCAAAAGCGGTTTTCTCGTTATACTTTTCACTGACGGTTTGTTTCCACAAACGCAAACAGGAAATTCCTTGGGACAGGTACATCCTTTTTCAAGGTCTGCAAAAGCCTTTTTAATAATTCTGTCCTCCAGGCTGTGAAAGGTTATAACTGACATTCTGCCGCCCTTTTTCAAAAGCTGCACTCCGTCATGTACCGCCTGCTCCAGAATTTTAAGTTCTCCGTTTACTTCTATTCTGATAGCCTGAAACGTCCTTTTCGCAGGGTGCGGTCCGTCCTTTCTGGCAGAAAGCGGAATTGCCGCCTTTATTATATCCACAAGCTGAAAGGTTGTCTCAATGCTTGCCTTATTCCTCTGTTCTATTATGAAGTTTACTATTCTGCTCGCCCAACGTTCCTCTCCATAACAGGATATAACACGAAAAAGCTCCTGCGGTGAATACTCGTTGACAACCTCTTTCGCGGTAAGGGTATCACTTCTGTCCATTCTCATATCAAGAGGTGCATCCTGCATATAGGAAAACCCTCGGCTCGCATCGTCAAGCTGGGGGGATGAAACTCCCAAATCAGCAATGATTCCATCAAACTTTTCTATATTGAGATTTTCTGCGATTTCTTTTATGTTAGAGAAATTATTATGTACCGCAGTAAAGTCTTTCCCTTGGAAACGCTCTTTTGCATTTTGTATTGCTGTAATGTCGCGGTCAATTCCCACAACTGAGCCTCCGCGCTGCAGTATAAGCGAGGTGTGTCCTCCGCCTCCTAACGTCAAATCAGCGTACAGACCGCCTTCCTTCACATTTATACTGTCTACAGTTTCATTAAGCAACACTGTAACATGGTTGAATTCCATGCTCTTTCCTCCTGTCAGAAGCTGATTTCCTCAAGGCTTTCTGCAGCCTCTTCAACGGACATCTCTTCCTCATTCTGGGAATATTCCTGCCACCTTTGAGCATCCCATATTTCCACACGCTTACTTACGCCGATAATAACAACCTCTTTGGTAAGTGCTGCATATTCACGGTGGGGCTGTGTTATAAGAACCTTACCCTGTTTATCAGGCTCACCCTCAGCAGCACCGGAAAGAAAGGTTCTCTGCAAGTAGCGGGCGCTCTTCTGATTGGATGGAAGCTTTGCCAGATTGTCGGCAAGCTCCTCCCATGCATCCATGGGATATACAAACAAGCATCCCTCAAAGCCCTTGGTGATCATAAACTGCTCGCCAAGCTGTTCACGGAATTTTGCAGGGATTATTACTCTGCCCTTTGCATCAATATTGTGTGAGTACTCACCTACGAACAATCAAATCACCTCCACTTTCTTGCACTTCGATACACTTTCCTACACTTTGAGTATATTTTACTATAGTTCAGCCGGAATTTCAATACTTTTTTAAAATTTTTTTTGAATTTGAACACTTTTTTTGATTTGCTGGTTTTATCATCTAAATATGGAAAAAATAGCCTGTTGGAACACAATATTTTGTGATTTATTTTATTCAAGAAAATTTTTTAATGAAAAATGTATTGCAAAAATGTTAAATTATTAAGAACTTCCCTCTGTCTGCCAATTTTTTTAAAAAATACCCTTGCAATTTTCAGCGATTTATATTATAATTCACAATGTTGAGGCTTTTGCCGAGGATGTCGCAGGCATCCTGCGATATCTCTTTTAACAACTTTAATTAAATAATGACTATTTCGGGGTGTAGCGCAAAAAGGTAGCGCGCCTGCTTTGGGTGAGGTCGCGAGCGCGTCCGGCGGACGGTAAAGCGAGCGTAACGAAGTGTAGCGGTCAAAATTGTGCGAGCAGGGCGAGCAATCAATTTTGGGCAC
>SVJI01000151.1 GCA_015069065.1 Oscillospiraceae bacterium
CCTCTATAACATGGTAGTTTGTAACGATATGACCGCTTGCATCAATTATGATGCCGCTGCCGCTTGATTGAGCCGTTTGTGAACCAAAGTAGCTCTGCACAACACTGGAGCATGAAATACCTACGATAGAGGGACCGACATGTTTTGCGATTTCCTCAACGGTAAGCACTTCCTTTTCAGCTGTTACCGCCGTAACAGGAGTAAATCCGCTTTCATCTATACGGACATAGCTGCCCTTTCTTTCAGGCAATATATCTTCCCTGTCTATATATCCTACTACACCTAATGTCATTACGCTTGCAATCATGCCGCCTGCCAATGCACCGGAAATTACACTGATAAATGTTTTTTTCATTTTAATCACCCTTTCCTGAGTTTTTACTGCCTTCCTCAAGCACGAAAGTAAATCTGGTAAAGTTTCCCTCTTCACTTTCGGCAAAAATCTCGCCCTGATGCTGAGAAATAATGGTTTTTACAATATGCAGGCCCAAGCCTACTCCCTTTTTATCAATTCCGCGGCTTTTGTCAGATTTATAGAACCGCTCCCAGATATGCCTTAAATCCTCCTGGGCAATTCCCTCACCGCTGTTTTGAATACTGACGTAAATCTTTTTATCCTGTCTTTTTGTGGTGACTGATATACTTCCCCCGTCAGGAGTAAATTTAATTGCATTGTCAATAAGGTTTATAAGGACTCTCTTTATGGAATCCTTGTCTGCCAGTGCAACACACTCCTCACCGTCAAGGTGCAATTCTACGTCAATATTTTTCTCTGTGAGCCGCTGTTCATAGGTTATCATGGTTTCAGTGGAAAGACGGTTTACATCAACATTTGTTTTATTTATTTTTATCTTCCCCTGCTCCAGTCTCGATGCCTCCAACAGATCACTGACAAGGCGGCTGAGGCGTCTTGTTTCCCCTGCCACAATATCAAGATACTTACCCTGCTGCTCCCGAGGAATCGTTCCGTCAATAATTCCATCCACAAAGCCGCTTATAATCGTCATAGGGGTACGCAACTCATGCGACACGTCGGAAATAAAGGTAGAACGCATTTTTTCCAATTCACTCAATGATTGAGTCATGGAGTTAAAGCTTTCGGCAAGCTGCCCGATTTCATCGTGTGAGGTAATGGGAATACGTTCATTAAAATTACCTGCTGCAATACTTTTCGCGGCACTACTCATTTTTTTCACAGGCTTTACAATCTGCCGTGTAAGCCCCATGGAGATTACAAAAGCAACCATCCATGCAATAATCTGAGCAAGGAGTATAATTGTTATTATACTTCTTTGGACATGGCGCACCACGGGCATAGCCCGAAGTGCCACAGAAGCACCCAGAAAAATTCTTTTTCCTGTAAGTACATCGTTTTTAATTATCGGGACAATAGCCACAATTGTCTGCTCTGAAAATATTGCCCCCTTTGAATACAACCTGATTACAGACTTGCCTGATTTAACAGGAGCAATAAAATCCTCGTCAATTTTTTTCAAATTAACACCTGTAAGCTCCTTGGGTGCTGCTATTATATCTCCTGCTCCGTTAACAACTATGACGCTGCTTTGTCTGCCGGCATATTCTATACCGCTGCGGAAAAATTCCCATGTGGACTCATCGCCGGTAACATCGGAAAGCTGCTTTGTCAATGCGGCAACACGTGAAGCATCCTGTAAAATTTCATCCTTTTGGGTTGAAACAAAGAACTCTCCTATAAGCAGGAAAATCATAGGAATAATCAAAATTATCACAGACAGAGCAACTATCACCTGAGTTAAAAATATCTTTGAAAAAAGAGACCTGCGCACTCTATTTCACCTCAAACTTATATCCTACGCTCCATACCGTCTTAAGCTGCCACTTGTCATTATATCCCTCTATTTTCTCACGCAGACGTTTAACATGAACGTCAACGGTTCTGGAGTCACCGAAGTAATCAAAGCCCCATACATCCTCAAGAAGCTGTTCTCTTGTGAAAACGCGGTTTGGATGCGATGCAAGGAAATACAAAAGCTCCAATTCCTTTGGCGGAACATCCAGACTTTCTCCACCTAAGATAAGTTCATAATTTGTCAGATTCACAGTTAAGCCCTCATAGGATACGACCTTTTCCTCATCCTCTTTGGATGTCTGCACGCTTCTGCGCAAAACAGCCTTTACCCGTGCAACAAGCTCCTTCCCCTCAAAGGGTTTCACCACGTAGTCATCAGCACCAAGCTCCAGACACAAAACCTTATCAAAGGTTTCTCCCTTAGCCGTCAGCATTATAATCGGCATTTTGCTTTCCTTACGTATTTCACGGCAAACCGTTACACCATCTGCCTTTGGCATCATGATATCAAGTATTGCCAAATCTATACCGCCGCTGCGGAAAATTTCCAGAGCGCGCTCTCCGTTAAAGCATACAACTGTTTCAAACCCCTCTTTTTCAAGATAGAGTCGTACAAGCTCGCAAATATTAGCATCATCATCGGCAATAAGTATTGTCTGTACATTTTTCATAATGCAGCTCATCCCTTTCTTCTCAGGTGAAAACATCTGTTTTCCCTTATTATAGCAAGTGGGTATTTGCAGAATATGTACCATTTGTGAATAATTCGTTAATTTCGGCTACTTCCCTTTTCACAGTGCATTTTACCACAAACAACATAAAGTTACAACACTTTTTTATTTAATATGCAGTGTTAATTTTTACCCTTGACTTGACAATACAATCTAGAAAATATAAAATAGTTGGTGTAAAAAAGATATCATCTATTTTTGAAAGGAGGCGGTTTTATGCCCGACATCGTAAGCAAATTAAGAAACAACCGCATATTAAACCGTGAAGAATTTTGGGAGCTTCTTTCAACGGATTACTACGATTTGCAGCTTTTTCAGGCGGCAGATGAAATAAGACAGAGCATTTACGGAAAAGATGTTTATATACGCGGACTTATTGAATTTACCAACTACTGCAAAAACAACTGTTACTACTGCGGAATACGTGCTGGAAACGCTAATGCAGTTCGTTACCGACTTACCAAAGAGGAAATACTCAGCTGCTGCCGTGAGGGATATACTCTGGGCTTTCGCACCTTTGTACTGCAGGGCGGTGAGGATTCCTTTTATACGGATGATATAATCTGTGACATCGTAGGAAGCATACGAGAGGAATTTCCCGACTGCGCAATAACACTGTCAATAGGGGAAAAATCCTATGACAGTTATCTTGCCTACTTCAATGCAGGGGCAAACAGGTTTCTTCTTCGGCATGAAACTGCCGAAAACGAGCATTATAATAAGCTTCATCCC
>SVJI01000152.1 GCA_015069065.1 Oscillospiraceae bacterium
AATTACTATGTAATCTGCAGCCTCTCCAAAAGCATATCTTTTAGCGGAAAAACCCTCTGAAACGGCAAATTCCTCAATGAAGTCAACTGCGGCATTTACCGAATCCTTGTCGTGACTGTTACCCTCGAGCGAACACAGCTTTGACCAGAAATCAAGATATCTGTCTTTGTTTTTTTCTATATAACCGAAAATATCCATGTCAATTCTCCGTATATATTTTTAGTATCAGTATTTGCCGCCTCTTTCTTCAAAGTGGGTGGGCTTACCCAGTGATCTGCCGCCTGATTTAATCCATTCAGCCTGCCACTTGATAAGAGTAGCTGCAGTAACTGTGGGATAGCCGAAGGTGTCGAGCATCTTACTTGCATTTGAAAGATAAGCCACGTCGCTTTCCTCGCCGCAGTATATGGGCTCTTTGCCCAAAAGCTTACCCAGTTCCTCTGCAACATATTTAACAGAAAGTGTCTCAGGACCTGTAACGTTCATGATTTCAACATCCTCGCTTGCATGGAGAAGTCCGCGGATAGCGATTTCATTAGCGCTACCCTGCCAGATGATGTTGAACACAGGTGTTGAAACGCTGATAGGTGTACCGTTCATGATTTTTTCTGCGATATCGTAAATAACGCCGTAACGTAAATCAACTGCAAAATTAAGTCTGTACATAAATACCTTTGTACCGAATTTGTGAGCAGCGTATTCAAAGGAACGCTCACGCGCAAGGCAGCTTGTAGCATATTCTCCGATGGGGCCTGTGCTGTCCTTTTCTGTGCAGCCGCCGCTGTGAATGGGTACGAGGGGATAAATATTTCCTGATGAAAATACAACGATGGATGCTCCCTTAAACTTTTCACCAACAAGTGCGGGAAGAACACTGTTCATACCCCATGTCTGCCATTCGTTACCGTTGGTGCCGAACTTTCTGCCTGCCATGTAAATAACGTTCTTAACATAGGGAAGATTGTTTAATGCACTGCTGTCCTGAAGGTCACATTTAATAATCTCAATACCGTTATCGGTGAGAAGCTTTGTAGCAATCTCGTCTGTAAATCTTGATACGGCGATAACCTTTTTATCTATGCCTGCAGCCTTAATTGCGTTCTGTGCAAGAAGGCACAGTGTAGGACCCATTTTTCCGCCGGCACCCAGAATCATAATGTCACCGTCAATTTTCTTTATATCCTCAATAAGTGCCTCTGACGGTGTGGTAAGCATTTCATTAAGTTTATTTTCGTTTAACATATCGCGTCCTCCTTTATGCGTTTTCCCATTTTGACAGATTTTCTTTTACAAAAGCATCGTCGTTAAGATGGGGATACATTGCGTAAACTCTGTCAAGCTCCTCAGCCTGACCTGCAGAAATCTTCTCGTCGGGGTTTATGCAGCGAACTGACTTCATAAGTCCCTGACGGTAAAGAACCTCATGGACACCTGCAATTGCACCTGCGAATGCATTTGCTGTATCAAATAATGCTGCATTAGCATCTGTAATCTGTGCTGCCAGTGTCAGCCAGTTATCATCAATCTTTGCGCCCTTGATTTTAGCAAACATGTCGCAAACACTCTTTGTCCATACAGACCAGTGACCGAGCAATCCGCCGTCAAATCCGCGCTCTATTATCTTACCGTCAACCTCGAACTTGTAGTTGGTAAGCAGGTCAATAACGATATTATCATCATTACCTGTGTAAAGACCGATTTTATCGTTTCTGGAGGAAAGTGCAACTGCCCTTACAACGTCAACTGTGCTGTAGCGGTTGAAGGATGCACACTTAATTGCAACAACGTTGTCAATTTCGCAAATCTGTTTCCAGTAGTCATAGCTTAAATATCTGCCGCCAACAGCTGTCTGCAGGTAGAAGCCTATAACGGGCATAACTGCGGCAACAGACTTTGTTCTTTCGATAAGGTAGTTATCATCCTTATCGGAGAGTCCGCCCGGACTTAAAAGAACAGCGTCAAAACCGTAAGATTTGGCAATCTCTGCCTCTGCAACAGCCTGCTCAATAGGACCGCATACACCGGAAACCTTTACGATGGTTTTTCCTGTTTTTTCCTCATACTTTGAAATTTCCTCCGCTGCAATCTTCAGCACGGGCTTAAACAGATTAACCTGTGGGTCACGGATTTCAAACTGTGTGGTATGTACTGCAATCGCTATACCGCCAACACCTGCATCCAGATAGTATCTGCAAAGAACTCGCTGCCCATGCTCGTTAAATGTGCCGTCATCGTTGAGTGCGAGGGGAATTGCGGGAATAACAGTACCGTTTTTTAAAATTTCAAGTGCTTTTTCTCTGCTCATAACAAACCTCCGAACTAATTAGTTACTTTTTTACAAAATCATTTTATCACTAAGGGGAAGGAATGTCAATAAAAAAATTCGAAACACCGGAAAAGTGCTTCGAATTTTATGTTAATTCTGCTTTAAATAGCCTATTATCATGTCGGCAACCATGGCGCTTCTGCGTTTCCTCGCATCGGCATCGTTAAGGTCTATCTTAACAAGCTTGGGCATGGTATATATGTTTGAAAAATAGGAAAAGGCAAACATATTTATGGCAAAAACCATTTCGTTTATATCTATATCTTTTCTGAAAATACCCTCGTCAATTCCTCTCTGGAGTACCTTTTGAAGTGCCACTACGGATTGACTTTTAAGAGGGACGATTCCTGCGGAATCAACGTAACGCGCTTTGTTGAGGTTTTCGTGCATTACCAGTGATACAAAGTTGGGGTTATTGCTCAAATATTCAAACGCATTGGAAATATTAACGCGCAGTACCTCGTCTGCGGGCAGCTCCATGTTCTGGCTGCTTTCCATTTCTACCAGTCTGCCGTAAACCCTGTGCAGAATATCCTTGTACAAATTTTCCTTGCTCTCGAAATGTGCGTAAATCATGCGCTTATTAACGCCCGATGCCGCGGCAATTTCGTCAACTCTGGCACCGGAAAATCCTTTCTCGGAGAATATTTCCTCTGCCACAGCAAGTATTTTTTCGCGTGTTACTTCACCCTTTTTCATATGTATAAATCCTCCATAAACATGCATATATGCTTTATGTCATAAAATGCTTAAAAAACAAAGCTTGCAAAGCAGGATAATTATAACATATATCAAAAAGAAATGCAATACCGCCTGGGCAGCAAGGATAAAATAAATGTAGGTTTACAATAGATGTGTTACATTCCGATATATTTTCATACGAGGAAACCTCGTACAAAAACATATCGGTAAAAATAATAGCGAATAGAAACTTTTTGTGTTAAAGTTTAAGTACCACC
>SVJI01000012.1 GCA_015069065.1 Oscillospiraceae bacterium
TCGCACCCATGGAGAGGACTCCGCTGCCCGCCATTGCGCACTTTAATCCTGCGGCACCTGCAGAAATCGCGGAAACTCCAGATGAAACTGCCATACCGAGATTGTCTGACACCTGAACATACACAGGTACGCTTACCGCATCGGTAACTTTTTTAACGAGCGATGCAATCTCTTCAGGGAGAGATGCGCCTGCATCATCACAGATTGTAATAACACCTGCACCGCTTTTCTGTGCTTCCTTAACTGCACGAATAAGGAAATCTTCATCCGCACGGGTTGCATCAAGCGCTGAAAACTCAACATCAGCACAAAGACTCTTTGCACAAGCTACAAGCTCGGCAATTTTTTCAATCATTTTATCAGCCTTTACGTGATATGTATATTCCATCTGCACAGTGGATGTAGGAACCTCAACCTGCAATCTCGGTTTTTTTGCTTCCTTAACACATTCCCACGCTTCGCTGACACTTTCCTGTGTGAATCCTACAGGAATTGCAACAGTGCAGTTTGAAACATTCTGCGAAATGGTCTTATACACAATTGTATCTTCACGTACGCTTTTTACAGGAGGTAGCTCAACGGCATTTGCACCCAGTTCATCGGCACAGGCAGCAATCGCTGTTTTTTCACGGAATAGAAGAGAAACTCCCCGTTCCTGTGACAATCTTTTAAGTGTAATGTCGGTGATTTCGATTTTCTTCATAACAAAGCCTCCATAATATAATCTTAAGAAAATGATAAAAGCCTGCGGCACCGTATTGCCGCAGGCTCATAGTATTTCATAAAAATACAATTCCCTTTACTTACACACACGACAAACAGCGCTATTCTTACCAAGCTTTGTAATTGCTAGAATAATAATAGCGATGAGGAGAAGTATGTTAGCTGTAAATAAAGCCAATGTACTCATAATAAAACCTCACATTTCTTATGCTACAGTATAATAGCAACCACGGCACTTGTCAATATTTTTTTTGTTAATGATTATTTTCGTTATGTTATTTGCTCCGTCAGGGCAAAAAACAAGTAATCCTTTTACAAAAGCTCCATAATAGCTTTCATTTCCTCTTTCGCCTCTGTCAGCGACATCAGCAGCTGAGTACTTTTCTTCCCCTGCTCCAAAACAGTGTTTATTGTTGCCAATGCATTATAAATGCAGGCTTCAAAAAGCTCCTTTTCATCCGGCGAAACAACGACTTTCTTTCCCATGTCTGCTTTCAATTCCTCCAGCAGCTTCGCCGCGCTATCCTCATTAAAATTAAACTCAATAATTATTTTTTCAAGCCGACCTATGTAAAGGCCGAGCTTTTCCTGTGCTACTGACATGTCCTATACCCTACCCTCTAACTTTTTAATGCTGCGGATGTCACTTCCCAAAAACTCCAATATGGAAAATCCGCCCTTAACTCTCGAAGCAATTCTTTCGTTATAGGTGTTCTTGAGCATATCACTGTTGAGATTTGTGGATATAATCATTTTGCGCGAAGAAAGAAGTCTGTTGTTAATTATTCTGAAAAGCTCCGCACAGGTAAACTGCGTCACAAACTCACTTCCCAGATCATCAAGAATCAAAAGCTCACATTCGTTAAGCTTTTTCACAAGGTACTGCGCGCGTTCAGGTACTTCTCTGCCGAAATGCATATCCTCAAGTATTGGGAAAAGTGCATTACAGCTGACATAAAGCACATCAACATCCTTTGCAATAAGGCTGTTTGCAATAGCAGAGGAAAGGAATGTCTTTCCCAGTCCGCAGCCTCCGCACATCAAAAGATTTGTATCAATACGCTCAAAGTTTTCGGCAAACGACTTACACTCCGCCAGAATTGCCTCCATGTTTTCGCGTGGAGAGCAACCGTATTCGGGAACATATTCATCACTGTAATAAGAAAGCTTGAAATTTTCAAAGGTTTGCCCTGCAAGCATCTCTGAAAGGTTTGCCTCCCGCAGTGCCGCTGCCGTAATTTCACGCTGTAGACAGCTGCACAGCTTACCGCCGTCAAAGCCACTGTCATCACATTTTGAACAATACGGAGGTATTGACAAATAATCCTTATCAAAACCATGTATGGTGAGGAGTCTTTCTCTCTCTCTCATATATTCCTTATTTTCTGCCATAATTCCGCTTACGGCACGATTTTCGTCACATTCTCCCATAGCAATGAGATTAAGCATTCTGATACCGTAACGGTCAAGCTCTGCCTCAATTTCAGCTATTCGCGGAACTACTGCAAAAACCTCAGCCTTTCGTCTGTCCAGCTCGCCTTTACGTTTACTTTTTCTCTCTGCTACTATCCGCGAGGCCTTTTCAAAAATTGTTTCAGCCAATGTAATTCACTCCTTTAGCTCTTCTGCTTCTGAAGTCTTAACTTTCTTTCAATCGCCGCCATATCATCCAGCTGATAAGTAGCTGTACGATTTTTCCCTTTTTGTCCGGAGGAACTCTCCTTCTCAGCAATCTGCGAAACAGTCTTTATTCCCTTTTCATGCCATGACTTTAAAATTGTATTCATATAGGGCATGGATATTTTACCAGTATTTGCCACTGTCTTTTCATAGGCAGTTCTAATCATCGGCTCGGTCATCGAAAGCTCGCTGACCCATTTTGCAATATAATTAAGTTCCGTCTGGGAAAGTTCTCTGTCAAGTCCAAACATTTTTTTGCACTTTTTCTGCATTCTTCCCTCTTTTATGACACGGTTTAAAATTTTGGTTGCTTCTTCAAGAGTATTAACACCCTGCTCACGCCAGCCATCCGCAACCTTTTCTATGTATGAAAAACTTGTTTTATCAATCGTCACACAATATTCCAGAAGAACACTCACCATCTCCTGCGACATTGCGTAATCCTGCATGAAACTGTACAGGGATGTTACCTCCCTCTGCGAAAGAGTCTTTTTCAAAAGCTGCTCTGCCATGGTAACAGTTTCCTTTATTCTCGGATTTATGTCCAATGCCCTGGCAATATCTTTCATCGAGGTTCCTTTTTGCTTTTCAGCTATCTGTACACTTCCGCCCTCTGTCTCAGGTGTAGGTTTTATATTCTTCGGGGCTTCGTCCTCAGAGGGTATGTCACCAAAAACAAGTACACCCTTACCCATGCTCTGCACAAGTCCGACTTTTTTCCAGTAACGCCATGCCTTGCTGACATCAGTTTCCAGAATATCCAGCGCATCTGCAATGGCGGCATTGGATATGTCTGCATCCTCCTCATAACATTTGGCAAGTCCGTAAAGATACACCTTTACATATGTGGCGTTTGCACTTATCATATATTTGTTTATAAACTCCATGGGAATCGGCACAGATTTATTTTTATGGAAAAAACTCGCCATATATTTCCCCTCCGTATAGATGCTTTAGTAATTTTCGCAGTTAGAGTTATTATAGCATACTTTTTACCGAATGTACAGACTTTTTGCGGTTTTTTGAGCAAAAAACTACTAAAAAAGCTATTGATTCGCCCTGCCTCAATACCTCTTGCTTTTTTTTATGCTTTATGATAGAATAATTCCAACGACTTTTTTGGAGGGAAATCCATGAGGATAAAGGAATCGGCGGAAAATTATCTGGAAACCATTCTTATGCTTACAAACGAGAAAAAATACGTGCGCAGTATTGACGTGGCAAACGAGCTTGGTTTTTCAAAGGCGAGCGTCTCTGTTGCGATGAAGGCTTTTCGCGAGGAAGGATATATTGTAATTGACCCCGACGGTGGTATTGCTCTTACTGAAAAAGGACTCTATATTGCAGAAAAAATGTGCGAAAGACATAACGTAATTGCACGTGTACTGATGCAGCTGGGTGTGAGCGAGGAAACAGCATATGCCGACAGTTGCAAGATTGAGCATGACATCAGTGAAGAAAGCTTTGAAAAAATCAAAGAATTTCTTTCAAAACGTAAATAATTCTGCCTATATTTACACACAGATAACGGTATTATTAAAATTGTGTTACCGCACTTGCAAAGTCGCACTATACAGTGTATGATATAATCAGAGTAATGAAAGAGGTGACCTATTATGGCAAGCAATCAGACAACACATATTGACATCTGCAAAACACGCGACACGGAAATCGATGCAATCATATGCCGTGTCCATGCTGCATTAGTTGAAAAGGGATATGACCCCATCAGTCAGCTTGTCGGATATATTATGTCGGGTGACCCCACATATATTACAGGGCATAAGGGTGCGCGCAGCCTTATAACCAAGGTTGAACGCGACGAGATTTTAGAGGTTGTATTCCGAAAATATTTAGCAGATAAATAAGTCAATTTAATATTTAAGATAAAAAGAAAGGTTTTCTCAACTGGGAAAACCTTTCTTTTTATCTCATAAAATCGATGTTGTAAAAATCCTTAAACCCTATATCTGTAAGGAGTTTTTCTGCAATTTCATATCCGTAATCAAGATTTTTGGCGTCGTGGCAATCACTGGTTATAATAACCCTGCCATTTCTCCTTTTAATCTCCTCCAGAATCCATCTGTCAGGGTATGGGGCATCCTTATATCCGCGTGCCATTGCACCGGTATTAACCTCAAACACCATATCCTTTTGGAGCAGTACCTCGAGTGCGGAAAGTGCCGCCTTTTTATAGCGCAGCTCTTTTGGGTTAAATATATCATTATTCCTGTCAAACTTAGTAAGGAGATCAAAATGCCCTACAATATTGCCGTTAATACCTGAAACTGTTTTATAATACTCCTCTGCATATGCATAGGGGTCACCGCCAAAACATCCATCGATGCATTGGCGTTGGTCTTTTAAACTGCCGTCAACATCGTAGAATCGCTCACCGCACTTTATATAGTGAACAGATGCAATTTCATAGTCATATTTCAGCGTGAAATGGTCAGAGAATACATCTCTCTCAATTCCGCAAAATATGCGGATTTTGTCGGCGTATTTCTCCTGTAGCTCCTTGATCTCCGAAAAATATCTTTCCTCATTTTCCGCGCTCATACAAAAACTATCATCAAACGAGGTATGACCGTGACCTGAAAAACCAATGTAGGTAAAGCCTTTTCCTATAGCAACCTTTACTATTTCCTCAGGAGTGTTCTTTCCGTCACAGTAGCGAGTATGGGTATGCATATTCCCCTTTATCATGATGTCATTTTCTCCTGTTTAACCTTTTTGTCAATGACATGGCGGGACGCAAGCTCACGAAGAACATCGTCAACGTCAATACCCATTTCAACCATCATTACCATAACATGATAATACAGGTCGGCAATTTCATAAATGGTTTCTTTCTTATCGTTGTCCTTCGATGCAATTATAACCTCGGTACATTCTTCACCGACTTTTTTCAAGATTTTGTCTATACCCTTTTCAAAGAGATACGTTGTATAGCTGCCTTCCTTTTTCTCGACTTTTCTGCCCTTAATCATCTCAAAAAGTGCCTCAGGTGAAAATACACCCTCCTCTTCACTTTCAAAAACGGTGTTATTAAAGCAGCTTTCTGCACCGGTGTGGCACGCGGGACCGTCTTTCTTTACATAAACCAAAAGTGCATCACTGTCACAGTCGGCAACAATTTTTATTATGTGCTGATAATTTCCGCTGGTTTCCCCCTTAAGCCACAGTTCCTGACGGCTTCTGCTCCAGAAGCAGGTCAGTTTTTTCTCAAGAGAAATCTTAAGGCTTTCCTCATTCATATATGCAAGGGTAAGCACCTTATTTGTCGCTGCATCTATCACAATTGCAGGGATAAGCCCTTTTTCGTCAAATTTAAGCTTACTTATATCTATCATTTCAAACTCTCCTTACAGGAATATTATTTTTGTCAAGTTCTTCTTTCAGATCCTTTATGGCTACTTCCCCAAAGTGGAATATTGAAGCTGCAAGTCCTGCAGACATGCGGGGAATTTCCTTAAACAACGTTACAAAATCCTCTATTTTACCTGCACCGCCTGAAGCAATTACAGGAACATTAACAACGCTTTGCACTGCCTTAAGCATTTCTATATCAAAGCCCTGCTTAACACCATCGGTATCAATAGAATTTACAACTATTTCTCCCGCACCGCGCTCTACGCCGCGTTTAATCCATTCAATGGCTTCTATACCTGTATCTTCTCTGCCGCCTTTGGCAAAGACATGAAATTCACCATTAACTCGCTTTATATCAACAGACAGCACAACACACTGATTTCCGTATATATGCGCTGCCTCATTTATAAGCTCTGGGTTACGTATTGCACCTGAATTAACACTGACCTTGTCCGCGCCGCATTTAAGCACGCGGTCAAAATCCTCGACGGTATTGATACCGCCACCCACTGTCAGGGGAATAAATATGGTGGATGCTACCTCACGCAATACATCTGTAAAAAGCTTTCTCCCCTCGAAAGAAGCCGTAATATCATAAAAAACCAACTCGTCTGCGCCACTTTCCCAGTAAGCTCTCGCCAACTGGGTAGGAGAAGAAACATCCGAAAGCCCCTCAAAATTAACTCCCTTTACCACTCTGCCATTTCTGACATCCAGACAGGGTATAATTCTTTTTGTAATCATCGTGCCACCTCTATTGCCTTTTTAAGGTCTATATCCCCTGTATAAATCGCCTTACCTACAATAGCACCGTATATATCCATTTCTCTGAGTGCTTTAACATCATCGATGGTAGATACTCCGCCCGACGCTACTATATCCATGGAGAATTTTTCAGATAATGTTTTATACAGTTCACGATTTGTTCCGCGCATCGCACCGTCGCGGGAAATATCGGTACATATAACGGTTTTTACACCTAAATTCTGCATTTTGGCGAGGAAATCCATTCCCGAAACATTGCTTGTTTCAAGCCAGCCTTTAACGGCAACCTGCCCGTCCTTAAGGTCAGCCCCTACGGCAATTTTATCACCGTATTTTTTGCATACGCTTTCGAGAAAGTCAGGGTCATTCAACGCCGCTGTTCCCAGTATCACACGCATAACTCCTGCATCAATATAGCGTGCCACCGTTTCCTCGTTTCTGATGCCGCCGCCTATTTCCACATTAAGACCGCTGTTTTTCGCAACAGAGGCAACAATGTCAAAGTTAGGAGTTGTGCCATCCTTAGCCCCCTCAAGGTCAACCATATGGATATACTCTGCCCCCGCGTTCTTAAACCCCATCGCAACCTCGAGAGGGTTTTCGCTATATACGGTCATTTGCGCATAGTCGCCCTTATACAGGCGCACCGCTTTCTTTTCATATAAATCTATCGCCGGAAATATTAGCATTTTATTTTATCCTTTCATTTTGCATTTAAAGCATTTCGGCAAATGCTTTAAGAATAGCAAGCCCTGCTTTGCCGCTCTTTTCGGGGTGGAACTGGCATCCGTAGACACTTCCTGCCTCTGCCGAAGCAGTAAGCTCACATCCGTATTCGGCTGTTGCACTGACATTTTCATCACACTCTGCAGCATAGTAGGAATGGACGAAATAGACACAATCACCATCGTTTATATATTTAAACAGAGGTGTCTTTTTCTTCATGATAAGAGGATTCCAGCCTATATGCGGAATACTCAGCCCCTCGCCTATAACATCGGCAATAGGTCGGATTTCACCCTTTATAAGACCAAGTCCCTCATATTCTCCGTACTCGTAGCTCTTGTCAAAAAGAAGCTGCATACCAAGACATATTCCCAAAATAGGTTTACCCTTTTTTGCTTCTTCAATTATCACCTTGTCAAGTCCGCTGTCGGAAAGCTTCTTTCGCGCATCACGAAAAGCACCTACCCCAGGCAGAATAATTTTATCCGCTGAGCGAAGTACATCCGCATCCCCTGTAACAACACTTTGTACACCTATGGTATCCAAAGAACTTTTTATAGAAAACAGATTACCTACACCGTAGTCAGTTATTGCAATCATAAGATTCCCTTTGTAGACGGAATTTCGTCCTTTACCTCCGCATCAATTTTCACAGCGGTACGCATCACACGCGCAACCGCCTTGAACGCACCCTCAATAATATGATGAGAATTGCGCCCTGCAAGCTGTTTTATATGCAAAGTAAGATTTGCCTTTTTTGCAAAAGCTTCAAAAAACTCATGCACAAGCTCCGTATCAAAATCCCCGACCTTTTTCGAGGGGATATCCATATCAAAGTAAAGTCCTCCCCTGCCGGAAATATCAACTGCCGACATGATAAGTGATTCATCCATGGGGAGAATTATATCACCGTAACGTACAATGCCCCTGCACTCGCCAAGAGCCTCCTTAAATGCCTGTCCCAGTGCAATGCCGATATCCTCAACTGTGTGGTGATAATCTACATGGGTATCTCCCTGACAAAGCACAGAGAGAGTAAATCTGCCGTGTTTTGCAAAAAGCTCAAGCATATGGTCAAGGAAGCCGCAGCCTGTTTTTATGACACCCTTTTCACATACGTCAAGGTTAAGATTCAGCTTAATATCTGTTTCTCCTGTTTTTCTGTTAATTGTAGAATTTCTCATTTTACTATTCCTCCTATAGTATCAACAAGAGTTTTCATCTGCTCATATGTACCGATTGTTATTCTGTTATAATCACAAATTTCCTTTTTATCAAAATGACGTACCAAAATTCCGTTTTCGCGCAGCTTTTGATAAATTTCACTGCCCGATACCTTAGGGTGCTTTGCAAAAATAAAATTCGTTGTGGAGTCTGTTAATATAAATCCCAGTTTTTCAAGCTCACGCACTGTATATTCACGTGTTTTTATAATCTCTTTGCAGTTTGCCCTTGTATATTCTTCGTCTTCTAACACGCCTATACCTGCCGCCATAGTCATTTTGTTTATGTTATAGGGATTGGTCGAATATTTTATGGTGTTAAGGTCAGCTATAAGCTCTTTACAGCCTACTCCGAAGCCGAGTCTTGCCCCCGCCATAGAGCGTGACTTTGAAAAGGTCTGTGTTACTAAAAGATTATCATACTTTTTTGTAAGGGGAACGCAGCTTTCATTTCCGAAATCAACATATGCCTCGTCAATCACAACAATGTTATCGGAATTTGATTTCACAATCCTCTCAATCTCTGCTGTAGAAAGTGCTATTCCTGTGGGTGCGTTGGGATTGGCAATAAAAATATTTTTATTTATTCCTATATAATCCCGAGCGTTAATCGTAAAATCTTCATTCAACGGAATTTGCTCATAGGGCACAGAATTAACATCGGCAAACACCGAATAAAACCCGTATGTTATATCGGGAAAAACACATCCATGCTCGCCGTCGCAAAATGCCATAAACGCAAAATTCAAAATTTCATCCGAGCCGTTTGTTACAAGCACATTTTCATACTCCACACCTAAATTCTGCGCCAATTTTTCCGTAAGTGCACGGCACTGCGGGTCAGGATACAGGTGAAGAAGCTGCGCTGCCTCGCTTGAATAGCGCTGTGCCTTTATGCTGGGGGGGTATGGCGATTCGTTGGTGTTCAGCTTAATATACTGCATATCTTTAGGCTGTTCACCCGGAGTATATGGTATTAAATTTTTATGTTTACTACTGAAAAATCTGCTCAAATTTATCTCTCCCCATCACGGATAACGGCACTTTTTGCGTGTGCTCCGAGTCCCTCTGCCATAGCAAATTTATATATATCCTTGCTCACCTTTTTAAGTGCACTTTCCGTATAATACGTAAACTGAGTTTTCTTTATAAAATCATCCACCGAAAGAGGACTTGAAAAACGTGCCGTGCCGCTGGTGGGCAGAGTGTGGTTAGTCCCTGCAAAATAATCGCCCAGTGCTTCAGGGCAGTATCTTCCCATGAAGACAGAGCCTGCGTGCTTAACACTGTCAAGATAATCAAAGGGATTGTCCAGACACAGCTCCAGATGCTCCGGTGCAATTTCGTTGGAAACCATAATTGCCGTTTCGATATCCTTAACAACAATAATCTTTCCGTTGTTGTCGATTGATGTGCGTGCTATCTCCTCCCTCTCTAAAAGGGGGATCTGCTTCTCCAGTTCCTCCGATACCTTTTTAGCGAGCTGAGGACTTTCCGTTACAAGCACTGCACTTGCCATTTTATCATGTTCTGCCTGAGAAAGCAAGTCTGCCGCAACAAATGCAGGATTGCTTTTTCCGTCTGCAATTACGAGTATCTCACTCGGGCCTGCAATCATGTCAATGGAAACCTTACCAAAAACCTGTTTTTTCGCCTCGGCTACAAAGGCATTTCCGGGACCTACAATCTTATCAACCTTTGGAACAGACTCTGTACCGTAAGCCAGTGCGGCAATTGCCTGTGCGCCACCTGTTTTAAACACCTTTGTAACCCCGCCGATTTTTGCCGCTGCAAGAATTACAGGGTTAACCTTACCGCCCTTTGCAGGGGTGGTAATCACAATTTCACTGCAACCTGCTATTTTCGCAGGAACTGCATTCATAAGCACACTGGAGGGATATGCCGCCGTACCGCCCGGTACATAAAGACCTGCTTTTTCAATAGGGATAATCTTCTGACCTGTTACAATGCCCTCCTCTTCGTTTATAATAAAGCTCTGCCTTACCTGTCTTTTATGGAAGTTCTCAATATTTTTCGCCGCTTTTTTGAGGATTTCAATAAGCTCGGGAGACACGGTTTTCATGGCGTCCTCATATTCTTCCTCGCTTACAAGCAGATTTTCAGGCGCACCGCCGTCAAACTTATCTGCATATTCTAAAAGTGCCTTATCTCCGTTTTTCTTTACATTTTCTATGGTTTCGGAAACCGTCTTTTCAATGGCGGACGTATCCTCAATATCACGCGCAAAGATTTCATCTATACTGATTTCTTCATAATTATATATCTTAATCATTTTTGTTCTCCTTTTCGGAAACATATTCCTCAATAGCCGCCGCAATTTTAGAAATAACATCATTCCTGAATTTGTAGCTGACCTTGTTGGAAATAAGGCGGGCACTTATAGGTACTACCGTTTCATAAGGACGAAGGTTGTTTTCCTTAAGAGTTGTCCCTGTTTCCACAATATCAACAATAACATCGGAAAGTCCCAGTATGGGAGCAATTTCAATGGAGCCGTTAAGCTTAATAATATCAATTTCACGGCTCAATGAGCTGTAATATTTCTTTGTAATATTCGGGAATTTTGTTGCCACACGAAGAGTTTTTTCGGGATTGTCCACAAAATCGTTTTTTGCGGCTACCGCCATACGGCAAACACCCATTTTCAGGTCACAAAGCTCATAAACATCGGGGTTGTATTCCAAAAGGATATCCTTTCCCGCTACGCCGATATCTGCCGCACCTCTTTCAACATAAATTGCGACATCCGAGGGCTTTACCCAAAAATACCTTACGCCTGTTTCTTCATTTTCAAATATGAGCTTTCGGTTGTTTTCACGGATTGAAGGACAGCCGTAACCTGCTTTTTCAAAGATATCATAAACCTTTTCGCCCAGTCTTCCTTTAGGGAGAGCAATGTTAAGCATATTATCCATTTACGATTTCGCCGCCTTTCAACACCCTGCACAGCCTTTTATAACGGATTATGTCAGTATCTCTCTTTTGAATGTTTACGCTTTCTCCGTTGTTTTTCAAGCTGTCTGCCGCTTTTTTTATGAGGTCATATGATACGCCGTCCTCATAGGTCAGAAGCACATCACAGTCATACTGCTTATTGGTGGTGTCAATTCTTTCCAGCATGTCGGAATATACTGCAAAGCCGATTGCACCGCCGGCCTTTCCCATTTCTTTTAAAAGGTTGTCATATCTTCCCCCTGAAAGCACACTTTTGGGAAGCTTATCAACATAACCGCGGAAAACTATTCCGTTGTAATACTTCGTATCACCTATAATTGAAAAATCTATAAAGATATTATCTGCCATATTACAGAGGGAGAGATTTTCAACGAGTCTTTTAAGCTCTGCCGCTGAATCAATCATTTCACGGTTTACGCAAAGCTTCTCAAGCTTTGATATGACATCCGTTGCCTTTCCCGAAAGCTCGCAAAGGCTTACCGCAATATCACATATGGCACTGCCTACTCCGTTTTCCTCACAAAGAGCGCGAAGTGCAAAGCTGTTTTTATCCCCGAAAAGTGAAAGAATCTTCTTTTCAGTTTCATCATTTACACCCGCTGCACCTAAAAGCCCCTTTATGATACCTACAGAGGAAATATCCAGAATGTAATTTTCACTTAAGGTTTCAAGGCTCTTTATAGCCAGAGCCACAACCTCACACTCATCAATCTCACTGATTTCTCCCATACATTCAATGCCTGACTGCATAATTTCCTTTATTTCATGAGTGGTTTTGTCAGGACGGTAAACATTTTCATTATAATAAACCTTGCTTACACCGCCCTCCGCCCCTTTATAATTTTTTATAATAGATAGGGTTACATCAGGCTTAAGAGCGAGAAGTCTTCCGCTTAAATCCGTAAAAGACACGATGTTTTCGCTCCCCACAAAATTGCGGTTTTTTACATACATATCATATTCTTCAAAGCGGCTCATTTTAAAAGGCATATATCCGCTTTCGTGATAAAGCGACCTTAAAGCATACATGATTTTTTCTTCAGTTTTTAAAATGTTGTCATTCAGTGTCATTAAGACTCATTCCTTGCTTATTATCAATTTCACTTTAGCATTTTACCACGGTAAAGCGGTAAAGTCAATAGCAATTTTAAAAATACCGTATAATTTTAGCACAAATCCTATCTATAATCAAGTTTTTTTGCAAATACATATTACCCATTTTGTTTAATAAAATTTTTAAAACAGTTGACAAAATAGGTTTTCCCATGTATAATAGACATAGAAAAAGGCAAGACCTTAAACGGTTATGCCAAATAAATATCGTTTATAAAAAATAACGCACTACTTGGCGGTGGGCGTTATTTTTTTATGGAAATTACTAAAAGCAACAAAATAATCATAAATGATATTATGTATTCATTATCCATAGCAATCACCTCCTTATACAAGAGATGATAGCATAACCGCCCAGCTTTTACACTGTTTTCAGTCTTACCTTTTGTCGGATTTGCCCGACAAATAGATTATACAACATATTTTATATTATATCAATATCTTTTTATAAAACTTCCACTAAGTTGCAAAAAATAAAGGGGGGATGTATTTTTTACATCCCCTATCTTTTCACATCAGTACAGGTTGAAATTGTTTTCCCTTGAGGGCGCTTTCCACTGCGGGAAGAAGATACTCCCACTTTGCAACCAGCGAATTATTCTTCCCCACAGGGTCATCCTGCCCGAAAGGAACAAAGTATATATTTTTCGTATTAAGAAGCTGCCCTATATTCTTCGCACTTGCACCCAGTCCGTCATTGGTGGAGGGAGCAATAATTACAGGGCAGTTGTTGCGCAGAGTTGCCTTTGCACTAAGCATAACACATCCGTCATTTATTCCGGCGGCAAGCTTTCCCAGAGTATTTCCCGTACAGGGCGCAATTACGAGGGCATCTATCAGCTTTTTCGGCCCGATAGGCTCTGCCTGAGTAACTGTGGAAATGATTTTCCTGCCGCATATATCCTCAATTTCATTTATAAAATCCTTGCATTTCCCAAACCGTGTGTCGGTAGAATAGACAGTTTCACTCATAATGGGGAAAATGTCGTATCCCTTTTCTTTTACCGAGCGCATGGTATCCGTTACAATCCGCATGGTACAAAACGAGCCGGTAAATGCAAAACCTAACCGCATACTACACGCATCCATATTTATTCACCTGATTCGTTGAAAATATTGCAGATGGTTTCCTTTATGATATTTCCCGAAGTCACAGGTGCCACCTTTCCCGGAAGTCCCAGTGCCCATATAACCTTTACCCCAAGGTCACGCGCCGCTTCCATGTCCACACCGCCGGGTTTTGACGCCAAATCTATGATAAGGGTATCCTTTGCCAGAAGCAGACTTTCCCTGCCGATTACCTGCTGAGGAACAGTATTAAATACCACGTCTGCATCGCTCATACATTCTCCCAGATATGAAAAATCCACCGCATGGACTCCCATAGCACGTGCCTTTGCACGTTGTGCAGCGCGGCGTGCGCAAACTGTTACCTTCGCCCCCATGTTGTGAAGCATATGCGCCAGAGGCTCGCCAACCTTACCAAATCCTGTAATAATAACGTTTGAACCAAACACAGTTATTGGCAGCTCCTCCATGGCAATTTGCACAGCACCCTCACAAGTGGGAACTGCATTCAATATCTCAAGCTCCTCGCGCATGAAATAGTCAACCCATTTCACCGAAAACACATCGGCAATTGCCTTAACCGAGTCAGACATTTTTCCTGCTAAAAGCATACGGTTTCTTCCCATTAAATGAAACAAATCCTTAAGCATAATGCTATCGGAAAGCGTTGGTGCATCCACCGTTTTATCGTCACGGCTTGCCGGAAGCCCCAAAACCACTGCATCACAGTTTTCCACAGCCGTTTTAAGCGGCTCACTTGCATCAAACCGTGTTACCGCAAATCCATCCTCGCTAAGTGAACGTGCCAAATAATCTATACGCGAATCGCCGCCGATAATGAGTATTCGTTTAATATTCATAATGAAAACACCTCTGTATATATTATTACAAAAAGTAAAAAAACGTGTTCAAAACGAACACGTTTTTATTAAATTTCCTCATCAGAACTTTTTAACGCTCCACCCTGCCATGTTAGCATAGGGGAAATTCATCCTCGGCTGAAGCTTTCCCATAATATTTTCCGCAGTTATGAGGGTGTCACTGCAGAAAGCAAGACCGCACACAGGCTGTTCACGCAGAAAAACCTCCTCGAAATTGAATACTGCATCAGAGAGCGCATCCTCTGACGGAGCTGCCGCCAGAGCGCTTAATGCCAGATTCATATATTCTCCCAGATAGCCGTAGCTATTCATAGAGGCACCGTCAGCAAGCAAAAATTCAAAGTCATACAGATTAGCAAGTCTCGTACCGCCCAAATATGCATCAAAGCGCCCTGCTGAAATTTCCTTTGTATATTCTTCAAATGGGAGACACGTCACAGACACCTCAATCCCCGCTGACATAAGCTGCTTTTGCAGTAACTGGGCACACTTGATGCGGATTTGATTTTCCTCATTTACAAGAATATCGAAAGACAGCTTTACACCGTTTTTATTTTTCAGCACGCGCGTTTTTTCATCCATGGTATATCCCTCCAGAAACAGCAGCTCTGCCGCATTGGAAAGACTGTACTGGGAAAGTATTGACGAGGCTGCTATTTCATTCGCCTTAGGATGCAGAGGTGCATTTGCCGCTGAGGCACTGCCTCCGTAACATTCCTGCACAATGGCACTTCTGTCGATAGCCGCTGAAACGGCGCATCTTACCGATGCTGAAGAAAACACACCCCTTTTATGATTAAAAGCCATAAATTCATATTTATTTGACGGATATGTGGTCATCCTCGCATTGGACTTTGGAACGACGTTGTATAGGTCAAAGGATTCCCCTGTAATAGCATTTACCATGCCGGAATTAAATGCCGTTGTTGCCGCAGCATCATCGCGTATGATACTGATATTGACGTTTTCACACGCTGCCTTTCCGCCGTGCCACTTGTCAAAGCTTTTCATCTCAATCAATGTGGCGGGATTATACTTTTCAAAGCGGTAAGCACCTGTGCCCAGCATATCCGTCTCAAGATTCTGATTGTGTGATGCAACAATCGGGAAATACAGCGAATAACCAATCTGTCCGTAAGGTCTGGAAAGATTTATTTTAAATGACAATGGGTCAATCGGCTCTATACTCTCAATATTCTTAACACAGGAAGCGTATTCCCATGAGGGATTTTCCTGCAGCAGCTTTACCGTGTGCAGGACATCCGCAGATGTAAACCTTACCCCATCGTGCCACACAACAGAATCTTTCAGCATTACTATCGCACTCATGGCATCGTCTGCGACGGTGATACTGCGTGCCAGTACACCCTCAAGCTTCATTTTTTCACCTGCAATGAAAAGCGGTTCATAGCATAGGGAAAACGCGTCACGAACACTGTGATTTTCTGTGTTAAGGGGGTTAAATGATTCACACTGACGCATCTGTAGTGTAATAACTCCGCTGCGCTCGGTTTTCTCTGACGGATTGGTGTTCTCTTTTTTCGAACAGCCCGCCAGTACAGCACTCATCACAAGCAGAATTGCTATATATCTTTGTACTTTCCTATTCATATAAAGTAGTTCCTTTCGTATAAGCGAAACCTATTTCATGCAGATAATTCCGCCAAGAGTCCCGCTTTTACCGTTTTGTCCTCTGTGGGAAAAAAACATCTCATTATTGCATTTAGTGCATATACCCGAAATCGATACATTCCCCTGCGGAACAGAAGCGGCAATGAATTGGTCAAAATTCGCAGTCTCTAAATCCAACATATATTTACCGTTTTCTTTCGGGACAAAATACTTTTCATCAAACTGAAGTGCGACATCTTCACTAACCTCATAACAGCACTGCCCTATACATGGTCCGATGGCACCAAAAATATTTTTAGCATCTGCACCCAAACTGATAAGCTTTCCGAGACATTTCTCCGTGATTTTGTCCTGTGTTCCCCGCCAACCTGCATGAACGGCGGCTATCGCCCCGATATCGCGTGCATACATAAGTACGGGGACACAATCAGCACTGTAGCAAATAAGCGGAACACCGCGCTCGGTGGTGATGCATCCGTCAACTCCCTTTCCCCAATCGCGATAAACTCCAATACCTATCTTCTCTGCACCCACAACCTCTATACATGAGGTATGCTCCTGTCGGGTTGAGGTAAGCTTCTTTACATCCAATCCCAGTTCCTTACACAAAATTTCTTCGTTTTGATGTATGCAGGAAATGTCATCCCCTCTGCGCGGGCTCAGTGACATGCTTGCATATTCTCCTGTGCTGACTCCACCCCGACGTGTTGTAAACCCGTGTACGAGGTTTTCAAATCCTGATAGCACGCTGCTTTGATAAAGAGATATTCTGCCTATTTCTGTAATACACATAGTCTGATAATTTCCTCCGCTCTGCCGCTCTCCTCGTCCAGTCTGATAACAACTGCGCACAGTTGGCTTTTGCCTTTGGCAACGTTAAACGGCGGCTTTTTTTGCTGTGGCGGCATAACAAATCTGGCGATGGACGCATCCTTGTCAAGACCTAAAACACTGTCGCGCGCACCTGTTCTGCCCACATCTGTAATATACGCAGTACCCATGGGTAAAATTCGTTCATCTGCAGTCTGGATATGCGTATGTGTTCCGAGCAGGGCACTGACTCTGCCGTCAAGGTAGTACCCTAGTGCCTCTTTCTCGCTGGTCGCCTCCGCGTGGAAATCTATGATAATATTCTTTGTCTTTTCCGAAGCTTTTTCTATAAGCTCCTCTGCCGTAAAAAACGGAGAATGATGATTTTCGTTAATATATACCCTGCCAATAAGATTTATAATTGCAATCTTTACTCCTCCGATATTAACTATCGCCATGCCGTCACCGGGATTTTCCCCCTCAAGATTGGCAGGACGCACAATATTTTCTCCCTCATTCATAAGGGATATTATATCTTTTTTTGAAAAAGTATGGTTTCCCATAGTAAAAAAGTCTATACCGGCGCGGCGAAGCTCCTCATACCCTCTGCGGTTCATCCCGAGACCTCCGGAGGCATTTTCTCCGTTTGCTATTGTATAGTCAATATTATATTCATTCTTAATTTCGGGGAGCAGTTCAAACACAGCATCCCTGCCGCTTCTCCCCATGATGTCACCAATAAATAAAATATTCATTATTACTGCCTTTCTAACCCATTTAAAAGGGAAACAAAAGGGCATTTCAGCAGAAATGCCCTTTACGTTTTTATTTTGCATAATCAGTAGCACGTGTCTCCCTGATAAGATTGATTTTAATCTGTCCGGGATACTCAAGCTCGCTTTCAATTTTCTTAACGATCTCTCTTGCTACAAATTCCATATCACCGTCACCGATTTCCTCTGGTTTAACCATGATACGAATTTCACGGCCTGCCTGAATTGCGTAGGATTTTTCAACACCTGCAAACGATGTTGCAATTTCCTCAAGTTGCTGAAGTCTCTTTATGTAGGCCTCAATATTTTCACGTCTTGCACCGGGGCGTGCTGCGCTTATCGCATCTGCCGCCTGAACAAGGCACGCAATAATCGTCTTTGCCTCCACATCGCCGTGATGTGCCTCGATAGCATGAATAACATCTTTGTTTTCATTATACTTTCTGGCGATATCAACACCGATTGAAATATGACTTCCCTCAATTTCGTGGTCAACCGCTTTACCGATATCGTGGAGCAAGCCCGCACGCTTCGCGGTTGCAACGTCAACACCAAGCTCCCCTGCCATAATACCTGCTACATGGGAAACCTCGATAGAATGTTTCAAAACATTCTGTCCGTAACTTGTTCTGAACTTAAGCTTACCTAAAAGCTTAATAACCTCAGGATGTAAACCGTGTACACCCGTATCGAATGTAGCCTGTTCACCCTCCTGCTTAATGGTTGCATCAACCTCTTTTTTAGCACGCTCCACCATTTCCTCAATTCTGGATGGGTGAATACGTCCGTCAACTATCAGTTTTTCAAGAGCTACACGGGCAACCTCTCTCCTGATGGGGTCGAATCCTGAAAGGATAACCGCCTCGGGAGTATCGTCAATAATAAGGTCGATACCCGTCAATGTTTCAAGAGTTCTGATGTTTCGGCCCTCACGACCG
>SVJI01000013.1 GCA_015069065.1 Oscillospiraceae bacterium
TGGGTGGTACTTAAACTTTAACACAAAAAGTTTCTATTCGCTATTATTTTTACCGATATGTTTTTGTACGAGGTTTCCTCGTATGAAAATATATCGGAATGTAACACATCTATTGTAAACCTACACTTTAATTAAAGGAAATTCCAAAAAATATATTGCTATTTTCTGCTCTTTATGATACAATATTTTCCATGCGGATGTGGCGGAATTGGCAGACGCGCCAGATTTAGGTTCCGTCCTGTATGTGAATTTATTGTTGATTACGGTTTTTGCCGTTTTCATAGATGAGGATTAAGCGATATGCTCCTCCTCGGTGTACCTCCACCGTGTAAAATTTAAGAGGTAAAAACTTAATATGCGGGCGTGGCGGAATTGGCAGACGCGCTAGACTTAGGATCTAGTGATTTTATCGTGGGGGTTCAAGTCCCTTCGCCCGCACCACCGACAAAAAGCTTACAGGATTTTGACTGTAAGCTTTTTTCGTGTCTGTTATTTGTTAGGCGGATACTTCCTCGTAATCGTCCTCATATATCATACCAATTTCATCTGTATAACTTTTTTCGAGGAATGGTGCCTTCATTCGTATTTCAAGGCGGAGTCCGTATTCATCTTCGTGGATTATAATCTTCTCTATCAGCAGACACAGATTTGTGTGGCTCAATTCCTTTTCACTTAATATCTTATCAAGCAGATTTGCGTTTTCGAGCATTGCTTTTTTCCTCTCTTTGATAGTTTTATCAATATTCTCTATCTTTGCAATCTCATTTTTGAAGCCTTCGATTTCTCTGTTTCGCTTTTCTATCATTCTTTCATATCTTTCGGCATTATCCCTGTCCTTGATTTTCTCCATAAGTATTTGTTCAACCTCAAGCTCGGTGATATTTATACTGTCCTGAAGCCGTTTTATCCTCTTGCTGACATTATTTTTCTGTGCCATCCATGAGCGTATATCACTTTCGATTTGCCTTGAGCATTTGGAGAGTCCATCTCTCATTATGGCAAGTTGCTTATAAATCTGTTCATCAAGCACCGATTCGTTAATTCTGTGTGAGGAGCATACCATATGAGTGTGTCTGTGATAACCGTTACACACATACTCAATTCTGTCCGGCTTACAGGATTTCAACTGTAAGCTTTTTTCGTCCCTGTTTTATTATGCTGATACTTCCTCGTAATCGTCCTCGTATATCATACCAATTTCATCTGTATAACTTTTTTCAAGGAATGGTGCTTTGCCTCAGCAATAGAGGAATATCCAAGCATACTTACGAGAATCTTTGTAGCCTCGCTTAGTGTCATTGGGTTTTCTGGACTAAAAAGTCCATCCTTATATCCGGAAACAAGCTTCATATTATAGGCTGCATTTATTTCATCGAATGCCCAATATCCTTCAGGAACATCCAGAAACACCTGTTTTTTAAGAGAGTATTCCTTTGTTACATTCATCAAACGAAGAGTGTTCACCACAACATCTGCCCTTGTTGCAATTTTCTCAGCTTGAAAATTCTCCGGCAAGGCTTCAATAACCTCTAAGGCGGATAATACCTTCACCGCCTTTTCCAGATATAAATTTTCAGCAGGAACAATCTCTTCAGCTACAGAAGGGAATGATACAAATAACAGTATACCTGCCATAATTATTGAAATATAATTTTTTATTTTTTTCATATGTATTCTCCTTCTCAGTTAATATCTCAATTATTTTCCTTCCATTTTCCGGGAGCGATGCCGTATACTCTTTTAAAAGCCTTGTAAAAAGTATCGATTGTATTAAAACCTATCAGTGACGCTATCTTATTAATAGGCATATCTGTCTGTGTAAGATACTCCTTCGCCTTATCAAGACGGACTCCCTCAACAAATTCGTTGAAAGTTTTACCGGTATGCTCCTTAACTACTGTAAAAATGTATTTTTCCGACAAAGAAAATTCACGTGCAACCATTGCCGCACAAAGATTAGGATTTGAATAATTATCATATAAATATTCCGTAATCCTTTGTTTGAGTTCGTCCTTCCTGCTTCTTTTCTTTTCCTTGATACTGTCACACAGCAAAACAGCAAATTCCTCAAGTACATTTATCATTTCATATAATGATGCCTTGAAATTATATCTTGGTAAATTCTTCATTTCGGTATTCTTTAATATATTTATATATGCATATTCAAGAGACCCTTTTATCTCGAAGAAAAGCTGCATTATCTCTTGCTCGTCATCCATAACTGTGTGTGAAAGATTTTCCCTGATTTGCACAAAAACCTTTTCAACCTCACATCTTTGTCCAAGTGCAACAAACTCTCGAAGTTGTTTTGCCATAGTCTCATCAAATACCTTATTTATATTGAGTTCATCGCTTTTTTTATAGCAAATAAAGCGTTCTCTCGGGTCAAAGATCTGGCGAAGCATATTTTTCGCCTGCCTATAACACATATTCACATTTTCAATACCTGTTCCAATTTCGCTTATACTGATTGTTATAGATGTAAACTGATGTATCAGTCCTTTTAAAAACTTCTTTATTTCTTCAATTTCTTCAACGGAACCGTCAAACAAAACAATAAAATTGCTCTCATCCGTTCCGTTCTGTATAGTAATTACGCTGAATTTGTTTTCCAGCATATTTCTGACAGTTTCATTTATTGACATACCTTCGACTATGTCTACATTATCTGTGGTTACGCACACAAGCACGTAACGCTCCATTGAATTACCAACATAATGTTCTATGTCGGCTTTTTCTGCATGGTCATATACTCCGTAAAGAAGCATTTTTTCAAGCATAGAATCTCTTATGTATTCCTGCAATCTCTCCTTATCATTCTTGTAAAGGATATTTTCTTCAGAAATTGCTCTGACCCTTGACTGTATATAACCGTAATCATTTTTTATTTTTTTTGTTCCTTTCTCTGAAAAAAGGCTGATTGTATCTTTAACAAATGTCGCTTGGCGGAAAGCAAACCATGCACATGCCGCCAATGCAAGAAATAAACTTATAAATATGTAAAACTGAATAATCCTCAATACTGAAGATAGTTCCTCTTTGAATGCTTTTTCCGAAATACCCACAATTGCAGTAAGATTACTGTAGGTAGACTTCTTTCTGAAAACGTAATACTTTTCATTGTTAATTCTTTGTGTATGATATTTTTCATTACTCTCCTCTATAGCATGGGAACTGCAATTAAATTCAAGTAGTGTTTCACCTTCATCGTTTGTTATACACAAAAATCTGTTACCTTTCTCTGCGTCATTAAGAAGACTGTCTATAATATCTTCTGTTTCCATTAAAAACACCACTGCTGAATCATATCTCATAGATGCATTGACCGGCATTTTTATTGCACAGGTGAGAAAATCCTTATTACCTTCCGTATAATGGTTAATTGCCTGACTCGGTATATAGCTTACATAGCGTGATTGCGAAAAAATAATATCCCGCATTTCATACGGACTGAGCTTTTCATAAGAAGCATATAATTTATACTGTGCTTCAAAATTTTCGGATGCAAAATTATCCGACAAGAAAAAATTGTTCTCTTTAAAAATAACACTGCACTTTAAATCATAAATATTCTGAATTTCCCTTATCGCATTTTGCGCCTTATTGAAGAAATAATATTCCCTATTCTCAAGGTCATCGTGAAACTTTACAATACTTGAAACAGCACTATTTTCTCTGATAAGGCTGGCAAAACGGTACATATCACCTATTTTTCCGTCTATTACACTTATACCGTTCTCAATCTTTTTATAGCTTTTATCTAAAATACTGTCACGCGTCTGAGTCCTCAACTGAAAATATAAATGCGAGAGGAGTACAACAAAAAGAGCTATAATCAAAAGATACGTTGTCATATATTTTAAAATATATAACAAAAATGATTTAACTTTTTTCATCGCAAACACCTCTCGCAGATAATTTTATTTCACATATATTTATATTGTAACATCTTTTACTTCCGATGTCATCTTTTGTACATATGTAACTTCTGGAAGAATTTCCTTAAAAATCTTTGGCTTCTGTTAATGGAACAAGCTTTTCTAATCCGTCAAGAATGATAATTTTCCCCACATAACTCTCAGCACCAGTGGAAGCAGGAATATTAAAATATTCAAATATTGTCGTATTAGTCCCTACAGCAAGTGAAGCTATACTCTTAATCTTTACATCAGAAAGAACAAACTCTTCTTCACCGAATTTTCTGTAAAGTGCGAATGCAGCACAGACAGGAGTAGCAACATCAAGGTTATTTGTCACAGTACTGCTAACCTTCACCTTCGCCTCCTCCAGACGAGTAATCTCAGTTTCATAGACATTTCTGTCCATATTTGCCCATGTCAGAGTCTGACTACTCCACTGTGCGTCCGTCTGATAAATTCCAATAATACATTTAACGTCTGCTACCTGTTTATATGTGAATAACTTCAACGAAACGCTGTCTATAGCATCTATTTTACCTTGAATTTCTGAAAGGTTAAACTTATCAAAAATAGTTCTTGTAACCGTATAGCCACTTGCAGCGGTTCGTAACTGATAACGGTTAGCTGCAGTAGGAATCCCTTCACCACTTATTGCATTTGCAACTTCTGAAACTTTTATCTCTTTTTCCGGTGTTCCGTCATTAAATTTAATCAGCAAGGCTGTATAAGCCTTATCACCCGTGCAATACACAGTCATAGCTTTATTTCTGCTGGTGCCATCTTCAGGCCATAGATTTAATGAAAGCTCCGTTTCTCCACGTGTCAAAGCAGCTATAACAGCATCTTTTAGGAGGGGCAGTGCTTCAGAAATATACATTATGTCACCACTAGACGTATTCTCTATAACCGGAACAGTATATTCACCTATTTTTTTCAAGGTCCCTTTTTCAACAATCGCCTCGTCCGCACTGAACTCCTTTTTTATATATTCCACATAAAGCACAGGATATCCGCTCGTTGCCTCCCGAGAATAAAAAACAGATGTACTATTGTCTTGCCACTCATTTCTAAAACCCATCTCGAGAGATATCAGGTTATTTCCGTTCTGTGTCACAGCATCTAAGTATTCAGTGATGTCCATTGAAAATTCCTTACCCTTTTCAGTCGGTGCTATAACGTATTTTTTTAATGGGTCTTCAGGATCAACGGAAACCGGATTTGTTAAATCTGTATTATCGGGGTCCGGTAAATCCGACAGAGAAGTCGCATTTTCCGACCAACTATTACTGTCATGTGGATAAAGAGCTATCTTAAATTGCTCACTAACCTGGTCACGTTCATTTGACGTAGTAAGTTTTACAAGTGCTTTCGAGATTATGTACCCTGCGCTAAGCATATTTTCAACACTTGATATATCAAATTGTAAATACGCAACACGTGTCGGAGAATTTTTGTATGTAACCCTTAAAGAATTACTCGCACCATCCCAATCCGCTAAGTCTACCTCTCCGTTATTATTTTTTCCGTAATAATCGAAACAACCGTCAGCAGAAACAAGTATTGTTTGGCTAACGCCCTCATTTGCTGCAAATACAGGCATTTCCAGCAAGGCAAGGCTTAAAAGCATTGTTGCTGCTAAAAGCAAAGAAAATATTTTTTTCATAATCACCACTCCATTTAATAAAATTTTAGTTTTATCAACCCTTCACAGAGCCAATCATAACACCCTTTACAAAGTATCTCTGTATAAAGGGATATACACAAAGAATCGGCGCAGTTGCAACTATAATAAGAGAGAATTTCAGCAGTTCTGCAAGACCTTGCTTTGCTGCCATAGTTTCTTCATCCATCACCATATTGGCATCAATCTTACTTGCGACAAGGATTTCTCTAAGTATAATCTGAAGAGGATATTTCGACCTGTCATTAATATAGAGAAATGCATTAAAGAATGAATTCCAATGAGAAACCGCATAAAAAAGTGTAATAACAGCAATTACCGTCTTTGATAAAGGCAACACCATTTTAAAGAAATATTGAGCATCGCTGCAGCCATCAATCTGCGATGCTTCGAGCATTTCGTTGGGAATATTATTCTGGATAAATGTTCTGGCAACAATCATATTGTAAACCGATATCGCATTAGGTAAAACTAACGACCATATAGAATCAATCATACCAAGCCGCTTTATAACAAGATATGTAGGAACCATACCGCCGTTAAAAAGCATTGTAAATGTGAATATGAATGAAAAGGCACTTCTTCCCCGTAAATCTCTTCTCGCCAACGGATATGCTGCCATCATAGTAACGGCTACATTTATAAATGTACCCAGACAGGTATAAAAAATAGTGTTGACATAACTCCTTCCAATATCTCTGTTTTCAAAAACAGCCCTGTACCCTTCAATAGAAAAGTCAACCGGCCACAATACCACCTGTCCCGTGCTGACCGCACGTGCCGAAGAAAATGACGCCGAAACAATATAAATCAGCGGATAAAGTGTAATTATAAATACAAAGCTTACCACAATCAGAACAAAAACATTAAAGATTTTATCATCTCTGGAAAGGGATATCTTATTAATAACATTTGTTTTATTTAAATTCTTATTACTCATAATATCCTCCTTACCACAAGCTCTGCTCTGATACCTTTTTGCTGATAGCGTTAACTGTTATAATCAGTAAAAAGTTTATCAGCGAATTAAACAGACCAATTGCTGTTGCACGTCCAAAATCTCCGCTGGCACTTGAAAGACCAACCTTATATACATATGTAGATATAACCTCACTTGCCCTTAAGTTAAGGTCATTTTGCATCAGGAATGTCTTTTCAAAGCCTATATTCATTATAGAACCGCATCTTATTATAAGAAGCATCACTGCTGTAGGTAGAATTGACGGCACATCAATATGAATCATTCTTTTAAATCTGCTTGCACCGTCAATCTCTGCAGCCTCATGAAGAGAGGCGTCAACTCCTGTCAATGCTGCTATATAAACAATGGAATTCCAGCCCACGGTTTGCCATACGTTTGACCAAACATACATATGCGGAAACGCATCGGCATTTGCCATCATATCAGGGGCAACTTCTCCAAATATAGCCTTATAAATTGTACCGTATACACCAACCATCGGATTGAAGGTTTGCATTAAAAGGCCAACCATAACAACGGTTGAAATAAAATGAGGGATATATGTAACCGTCTGAACCGTTTTCTTAAACCGATTACCTCTGACACAATTAAGAAATAAAGCAAAAATTACGGGCACCGGAAATGTCAGTAAATCATAAAAGGAAAGAAACACAGTATTGACAAGCACACGTTTAAACTGATAGGAATTAAAAAAACGTATAAAATTATCCATTCCTATCCACGGGCTTTCCCACATACCCAAATTTATATCAAACCTTTTAAACGCAAGCTGAATTCCCAGCATGGGCCAATATGAGAATATCAATATGAATGCAAGCGGAACGGCAAGAAAAAGGTACAATTGCCATTGATTTAAGAATTTCGGCATCTTCTTTTTCTTTGCACAACCTATTTTGTTTGTTGTCTCTTCCATTCATTCGTCCCCTCATTTCACATCTTTCACACGGTCATACGCCGCCTGCTTGATTCTAAGGTAATCCTCAAGTCCCATTTTATCAAGTTCTTTAACATAATCATCCCATTCGTCAAAAGACATATCGCCCAATACAAATCTTGTCATACATTCGGAAACATAGCTTTTTATGCTGGTTTCAATATCAGCTATATCTGTAAGCTCATCTGTTGTATGAACAATTCTTGCAATAATCTCTTCGGGATGCTTATCCATATAAAGAGGAACAGCGGCGGCAGTCATATCTGTGGGTGCAGGAAGAACTATGTTCTTAACCCCCATAATTCCGGGATTTAGATTCTGCCAATGTGCTGTCTGAGGATTTCCCCATATAAGCTTTAATTCCTTAAACGCAGGCTTTCTGCCGAGGAAATCAGCTCCTAAAGAGTTACTTTCCTTTTCGTTGAGATAATCCCAGTGTTCTCCTCTTTTTCCGTAGCGTCCGGAAATGGACATCTCCTCCGAAAAGCAGTATTCCATAACTCTGAATGCTGTTTCCGGATCATCACAATATTTTGATATATAGGTCATATCAACAGGTACCGATGGGTTATATGTAGCATAGCAGGCACCTTTGGGTCCTTTCAGAGGTTTCATCGGCTGCATGTCCGCTCTGTTAGGATGTTCAGTCGAAGAATACACCGTCAGACTTCCCGCCATCATCGAACCCATAACCTGTTTATCAGGATCCTCAAGAATAGTCTTAAACTGCGACTGATTTTGTGTGAATGTAAGCGGAGATAAAAGACCTTCCTTCACAAGCTTATTGATATATTTAAGTCCTTCCTTCCACTCAGGCTTGTTGAATGCAACATCTATCTTTCCGTCTTCAATAAACATATAATTATTCTTTGCGTCCGCATAAATAAACGCATTCATCAGAAACGGAATCGGATTCTGATTCCATCCGTCTGTCGATCCCATAAGCGGAATCTCATCCTTCTTTCCGTTGCCGTTTAGGTCATTTTCCTTAAATGCAACGAGTGTGTTATAAAAATCCTCCGTAGTTTCCGGCATGGGAAGTCCCAATTTGTCAAGCCATGTCTGATTTATCCATCCACGGTAAGAGTATTCATTCCAAGGTTCTTTGCTATAGCGCATAATACCGTAGTTGTTACCGTCAGCCATACGTGTGTTTGCAAGAAGTTCATCACGCAGTTTTTCATCAGAAACAGCCTGATGGAAATGATAGGAAGCATCAGGATCTGCATAATAATCCTGTACAGGAACTACGAGACCGCTGTAAATAAACGATGTAAAGTCTCCGGGAATTGCACATAAGATATCAGGAAGCTCCGTCTGCGATGCAACCATAACAGAAAACTTTGATGCACCGTCCGTAGCAGGAAGAAGTACAAACTCCAAGTCAACTCCTCCCTTTTCCTCAAGCATCTTCGTGTAGTGACTTGTCTCAAAATTCTCAACCAATGCATTTGACGGCGTCATAATGCTCAGCGTTTTCTTTTCCTTCAGAATCGGATATGTTCCCGGCTCGTTATACATCGCAGGGTCGTTTCTCTTCGCCACTACCTTCTCGTTTCTTGTTGCAGACTTATCTGTGCATCCTGCTAATGCTAGCATAAGCATTGCAAGAGCAACAGCTGTAAGCCTTTTCATTTTCTTTGTTTTCATTACTTACTACCTCCTTATAGTTTTGACTTTATTTTAACAAACAGTAAAATAAAAATAAATTATATCTTTATCGTCTTATTATAGTACAGTGGTTTTTCGGATTATAAAATCCGCCTTCTTTTATAAAATAGTAAACTTTTTTCTCAATATATTGTTCATATTGTCAAAAAACTTGCTTTTTTTAAACAACACTGTTATAATTGTTATATATTAAATCCATTGGAGTGATTTTGTGGAAAAGTTAACTATAAAAGATATTGCCAAAAAAGCCGGGGTTTCAGTGACATCGGTTTCTTTTGTTATAAATAACAAACCGGGGATAAGCGAAAGCACTCGTGAAAAAGTCCAGAGAATTATTAAAGAAACAAATTTTAAGCCTAATTTAAACTCGAAAAAGCTCGTCCTTAACAAAAGCTTTAACATTTGTCTTATAATGAACCGCTTCTCATCTCTTTTCGATGATTTATTTTATTTTGAAATTATGCGAGGCATAATTAATAAAAGTATGAAATGCAACTACAATGTCATAATCAGCAAGGCGGTCAATTCACAAAATGAACTCCCTGACCTAATTTATTCCGGCGATGCGGACGGAATAATTTTTATGCAGAATGTCAGTGATACATTACTTGAAAAAGCATCCGACAGTTCAATTCCTTTTGTTGTTATCGATTCACACCTTTCCGATAAGAACGTAACCTCAATAAACCCCAACTACAGAAAAGCTACATATGATGCAACAACCTACCTTATAAATCACGGGCATACGGATATTGCAATTATTTCAAAGCATACCCCCGGCTTTTACGAGCAAACCGTAAGCGGATTTTATGACGCAATGAAGGCTCATAAACTTGTTCCAAATTCTGATTTTAACAGCTTAAGCGCTGTAGATGAGTCCTCTGCATATTCTGTTGCAAAAGCACTTTTTCAAAAAGCAAATCCTCCGACAGCCGTTTTATGTACCGTTGACAGCTTTGCCATCGGCGTGATGCGTGCAGCAAAGGATATGAAGCTTTCAATCCCCGAAGATGTTTCAATTATAGGTATTGACGATATTCTTCTTTCTCGTTATATAGAACCTAAATTAACAACTCTCGGTGTTGATAAAGAAGCAATAGGCTCCCTTGCAATGGATATTATAATAAAAAAAATCAAGGGTAAAGAAGTAGACAGCCTGCTTCTTCCTATGGATTTGATTGTCCGAGATTCTGTTAGTAACAGAACAATCTGAATTAAAAATTCCTCATTTTTGATACATAGCTTTCAAAATGGGGAATTTTTAATTCAACATCACTAAGGCAAAAGACGTGACGGTGTCACTCTGTAGGCATCATTTGCACGAACAAAGCCTTCTGCATACTTAACACCGCACTGCATACCTCTGAAGGACGCCATTGTTTTCATGTCCTGAAGAAATGTATCATCAGCACAAAATCCTGAATAAGCGTGTGCCATCCATGCTTTCTGACTTTCATGACAAAGGAGCATTTTACTTTTTGTTTCAAAGCAATCTGTAATATCCACAAAATCCGTAGGTATAAATCCCAATCCCTTATGCGGTTCAAAATAGTAAATTACAGGAAATTTATCACACGGTGCTTCCATTGTTTTTATATGACCTATAGGGAGCATTACTTGAATGTCGTTTATTATTTTGCTTGTCAGCATATGATCGGGATTATAATCGTGCGGATTATGTGTTAAAATAACATCCGGCTTACAATGTCTTAGCATATTGATGAAATTGATACGAACATCAAGATCCTCGTAAAAAAGTTCATCATCATAATCAAGGCACATATACTCCGCACCAATAATTGCTGCACTGTTTGCTGCTTCCTGCTTACGAAGATTTCCTATTTCCTCTTTAGATAATGTTGCAGATCCAATATTCCCGCTTGTCGCAGTACAAATAAATATGTTATGGCCCATTTTCGCATATTTTGCCAGTGTGCCTGCACAATTAAGTTCAACATCATCCGGATGTGCGCCTACTGCCAGTATGTTCATAATCTATCACCTTTCCTTATATTCTTTACATTCTTTTATTATCTGCAATAACTGCTGAAGAAAATCCCCCAACAGTTATTGCAATTTTTATCAGTTATTCACTTTTACCCAAGATTTTGTTTTGCTGCTTTCAATAATAGCCTCTGTCAACTTAACTATGTACGCAGCTTGTTCCAGTGTTGAGAAAATTTCTTCTCCCTTACATCCATCCTCTATATATTTGTAGAACGCATATATGTTACCTTTGAACGCATCATTCCATCCCTCCGGATGACCTTTTGCAAGTGCAGTATATTTTCCTGCCTCCTCTGAAATTGCATTGGGGTCACGGATAATCAGGTGATTATCTCCGCCTCTGAACCCCATCCACAATCTGTCATTTTCCTCCTGATTCCATCTAAGTGTTGCTTCCGAGCCGCTGATTTCAAAATTCAGGAAGCACCCTCTTCCTGCAGTAAGCTGAGAAACGTGGAAAACACCTGTTCCGCCTTTGTCGGTATGAAAAATTACTGCACCATAATCCTCATTTTTGATTTCAACCTCATCAAATTCTGTCGGAATAGCACTGGTGAAGGTTTCTGTCTGTTTCTTCGGTTTTTTACGAACAGGAATAATAGTTTTCAGGTCAGCCATAACCTCGACAATTTTATGACCCGTGACGTGCTGAACTGCATCCATCCAATGTGAACCGATGTCAGCCATTGCACAAGAGTTTCCCGATACCTCCGGTTCAAGACGCCAGCTGTAATCGGTATCATACATAAGCCAATCCTGCTCATATGAGCCTGTCATAATTCTTACATCACCGATTTTTCCGTTTTTAATTCTGCTTCTCATTTCCTGAACCATTGGATTAAGACGATAGTTGAAATTCACCGCCGCCACACTTTCAGGATACTGCTTTTTCAATTCTACAAGCTCCTTTGCCTGTACATAGTCCATACACAAGGGCTTTTCAGACAAAAGATGCTTTCCCGATTTTATAATTTCCTTATTGATATCAAGATGCAGGAAATTCGGTGTACAGTTATGTACGGCATCAATTTCACCATCTGCCAAAAGCTCTTCCACGCTTGAATAGCATTTTTCTATGCCATACTGCTCTGCCTTTGCTTTTGCCAGCTCTGCATTTGTATCAGCAACAGCATAAAGCTCGCAACAACCTATTCTGCGAACGGCCTCTATATGACTCTCGCCAATATAGCCCATTCCTATAATACCTACTTTAATTTTTTTCATTTTCGCAGCTCCTCTTCTCAAAGGCTAAGGATAATTTCTCTAATGTTTGCCGCAACATTCTTAATTTCTTCCTCTGTTGAAAGAATATTTATACCATAGCCTGCACCAAGTCCCTTATCAACAACACCTACACTGATGTTTACACTTCTTCCAAGTATATCATCGGTCTGTGGAAGCATATGTTTTTCATAAACTCTGTCGTTTATGTTGTTTGTCTTCGCAGGTAAAAGCTTATTTAATACCTGCTCCATATTGTTATATACGTGCCATCCTGAATATGCGATAGGCTTTCCGCCTGTCTTTTCACAGAACTTTTCCGCAAGCTCTTTTGTTTCAAAAATCATCGTGAGAAGTGTTGCGCACTCGCCCTCATCATTAACTGTTCTAAAAGAAATATGAGGAAGATCAGAAAGAAGCTCTTTAAGCATTGCTTTCTTCGAACGAAGAGTTGTAAGAATTTCGTCAAGTTTACGTGTCTGTGCAAGTGCAACAGCACCTGTAAGCTCATTCATACGCATATTCATACCGACAAAGCTACGGTTTCCAACCTCAACACCTGTTCTGTTAGGCTTATGTCCCTGATCGTGGAAGCCGAACGCTCTTTCATAATATTCTTCATTGTTTGTGATAACAGCTCCGCCGTCACCGGAAGAAATAGTTTTGAATATATTAAGCGAAAATGCAGCAATATCACCATATGTACCACATCGCTGTCCTTTGTACGAAGCACCTACTGCCTGACAACAATCTTCTATAACAAGAAGGTTGTGTTTTTTTGCAATTTCCATAATTTTATCCATCTTACAAGGATTTCCAAGCATATGAACGGGCATAATTGCCTTTGTTTTCGGAGTGATAAGTTCTTCGATTTTATCAGGATCAATTGTAAGCGATTCATCAATTTCAGCAAGCACAGGAATAGCCCCCGAAAGCATAATGCTTGAAATTGAAGCGATAAATGTATAACCGGGAACAATCACCTCATCATCTGCACCGATACCAAGTGCTGCAAGAGACGCCATTAGAGAACATGTACCGCTCGTAGTTGCCACTGCATATTTAGCACCCATCGTTTCTTTAAGAGTTTTTTCAAAATCCACAACCTTATGTGTGTACCCCTCTGTCTCTTCACTGCCGTAACGGAACAAATATCTTCCGTCTAAAACATCCATAACCTCTTTTCTTTCTTCTTCACCGAATACAAATGATCCGGGACCGCCTGATCTTGCCATTTTACATACCTCCTAAATTTTATATGTTTCAGATTTTTCTCTTCTAAAACGTTTTATATTTAAATTATACTAAACCGTTTTAGTTTTGTCAATATTTTTTTCTTTTCTATATTGCATTTTATCAATTATCGTTATATAATACATCACATAAAACGTTTAAGGAGCTACCGAAATGTCTAATATAACAATAGAAGAAATATGCTATAAAAATTTTGGGAAATGCCTTAAAATCTGTAATGAAATCATTGAAGTTATTGTTACTACAGATTTTGGTCCACGAATTATTCGTTATTCGTTTATAGATGGTGACAATGTCTTTTATGAAGATACTGACCGCATAATAAAAGATGAAAGAACAAAAAACACTTTTTTCGATACTTGGTATCTTTATGGTGGGCATAGGCTTTGGATTGCACCTGAGAACTTTCCTGATACATATTATCCTGACAACTTCCTAATAGATTATAAAGTTATAAATAACGGAGCTGTATTTACTGCCCCTGTTCAAAAGCATAATAATTGCCGCATTGAAATATCACTTATACTATCCCCTGATACAACAGATGTAAAGGTTATGCATACTCTTACGAATTGCTCCGATTCTGATATAAAGCTTTCACTTTGGGGTGTTTCTGTTGTTGACGGCGGCGGCATAGAAATTATTCCTCAGCCAACAGAAAATAAAATATATTCTCCGAATCGTAAAATCGTCTTTTGGCCTGCCTCTAAGCTTTACGATAAACGTGCATCTTGGGGGGATAAATATATCAAGGTGCAGCATAGGTCTGATATGTGTTCATCCTTTAAATTCGGATTAAATTCCGAACACGGCTTTGCATTATATTTAAATAAAGGGGACATCTTCACCAAAAAATTTGACATCATAAAAAACGGAATATATCCTGATGAGGGAGCGTCTTATGAATCTTATGCAAACGGTCACTATATCGAAATGGAAAGTTTGAGCGAATATAAAGTGATTCCCCCACAGAAGTCTATAACCCACTGTGAATACTGGAAGCTTTCAAAAGGCACTCTTACAAACGATTTTGATGAAGCTGAAATCGAAAATTTAATTCAAAAAATATTTTAGGAGATATAACTTTATGCAAGCAAATGTAATTATTTTTGATAAAGACGGTACTCTTATCCAATTTGATGATTTTTGGGTAAGCATTACCGAACATGCCATCAGGGATATTTTAAAAAAAATCAACAGAGAAGACATTCCGCACAAAGCTTTTTTTGATATTTTAGGTGTTAAAAACGGTAAAGCCGATGTAGATGGCATTCTTTGTGTAGGCTCATTTGAAGAAATGGGAGAAGCCTTTAATTGCGTACTCAGAAAATACAACTGCACACTCTCATCAGAGCAAATTGTAAGTTTAGTCACCAAAGCATACGAAGGAAACATTGAAAAAGGCATCGTTAAAGCTCCTTGTCCGGATATTGTTAATGTTATGTCTGAATTAAAAGCAATGGGCAAAAAACTTCTTGTTGCAACAGCAGACAACACTTATATTACCTCTGTATGTTTAAAAAAATTGTGTATTGAAAATTTTTTCGATAAAGTATATACAAGCGACCAAGGTTTCCCCGCCAAACCAAACCCGCATTGCATTCTTAAATATTGTCAGGAAACAGGAATTTCTCCCGATGATATGGTTATGGTTGGAGATACTATGAATGACATTATATTTGCCCGTAATGCAGGCATAAAAGTTATTGTCGTAGGCAAAACGAAAGAAAGCCGGGAATTATTAGAGTCTTGTGCTGATGCTTTTATCCCCGATATTTCTTTTATATTTGATGTTATTAAATAATGGATTAAGGTTGACAACGAGAACACGGAGTAAGTCCTCTTCTCCGTGCATCTTCTATGGTTATTTCAAATTTACTTTTTAGGTAAGAACATCCATAACGATGAAACTTTTTTCCAGTAGCCGTTCTATAAACATAATTTTTATTAGATATATCCTCGGATATCTCTTCAGTTATTTCTTCTTCCTTCACCTCTGATACAACTGTCGGAGGTGCTTTTTCTTTTATCGGAGACGATTTTTTATCCACAGATATTTTCTTATTTTGGTCTGCAGTTATAATTATAGTTCCACTTTCATCGGTTCTGTAAATGTCAGCATCATACTCTTTCAAGATTTCAAGCGTTATTTCGTCAGGGTGTCCATACGAATTGTTTTCCCCACACGATATAATAGCAATTTCGGGAGAAACCTTTTGTATAAACGCTTCACTTGATGATGTTTCAGAACCATGATGCCCAACCTTCAACACATCTGAATCAATGTTAAAGTCACACAAGTCTTCTTCAATCATTTCTCCTGCATCGCCTGTAAAGAGGAACACAGTTTCTCCGTATTGAAGTCTTACAACAGCGGATGCATCATTAAGGTCTGAATATTCTGTATCTTCTTCAGGCGATAAAACGGTTATTTCTATAGGACCGCTTGAGAATATCGTCCTGCCAAGCTCCGCTTTATGAACTTCTACTCTTTTCTCAGATAATGTGTCGAGCATATTTTCATAGGTGTATGATGTACTGATAGACCACGGCATATAAAATATATCTATATCAAAATTTTCAATTATCTCTGTCATTCCACCAATATGGTCTTCGTGAGGATGTGTAGCAACAACATAATCTATGTCGCTGTATTGCAGGTCTTCTATGTATTTTACAATTTCATCACCATTTTCATTGTTTCCTGCATCAATAAGCATTGTCTGACCGTTGCCAAGTTCAATAAACGCACAGTCCCCTTGCCCCACATCAATAAAATGTACTCTCATTAAGCCATATGTTGAGGTTATTTCGGGTGCAACTTCAACATCTAAGTCTGCTCTCGGATTACTTGTAATCTTGAATTTAATAGCATCTTCATTTATTTCCGTTGTTACCCTGCTCTCAGTTTTTTGTTCTGTCTCGCTACATCCTGCTCCGAATAATAAGAGCAGAGAGAGCAATAAGCTTAATATCTTTTTCAATTTCTCTCCTCCTCGCACAATCACCCACATAATCAACATTATGTGGGTGATTGTTTACTTTAAAAGTTAATATTCTTCTGTTTTTGATTTTAGCTCATTTCTTTGTAAGCGTTTTTTGAAAGATTTATAGACCGATAATTTTTCATTTTTGTTATCGGTTTTGTTTTGGTTGCTCAAAAGTATGTAATTTCAATTAAATTCGGTATTTAAGCTAACTTTTTTGTTCCAAATCGTTGACTAATTTTTGATTTAGCTTTATAATGACAACAGATTACATTTTAATTCTGTTTTTTTGACCACATAATGTTGATTATGTGGTATTTTTATGCCCTGATTCGTATAAGTCCGAGTCTGTGCATTTGCTGACGGTGTATATCACCGTTTTCTATTGTGTAAATTCTTGTAGTGTTAATGCTACTGTGCCCAAGAATATCTGCAAGTCTTACAATATCTTTTTGTATGGAGTAAAAGGTTCGGGCGAATAAATGGCGAAGGTTATGCGGAAATACCTTTTCTTTTTCTACTCCTGCATCTTCGCAAAGCTTTTTCATCGCTTTCCAGATGCTGTGCCTGTCTACCGGATTTCCGTTTCTTGTGATGAATATACATCCCTCGGTTATATTTTCATCTTTTGTGTAAGCTCTGAGTATCTTACACAATTCCCTTGTTAAAATTACTGTTCGTATCTTCCCTTTCAGTTTCACCTGTGCCTGACCAAGTCTTAAACTTTCCACTGTTATATACTTAAGCTCTGACACTCTGATTCCGGTTGAGCATATTGTCTGCATTATCAAATACAGTTTCTGATTCTTTTTTGATTTAGCAGCAATAAGAAGTCTTTCATATTCCTGCTTTGTTAATTCTCTATCGCTCCTGCTGAACACGGCTCTTTGAAGCTTTAGGTTTTTAACCCTTAATTCAAACCATTCATTGAACTTAAAGAAGCTGTTTAACGAAGCAATTATTGAATTAACGGTTACAGGTGAATATTCTTCAATCAGCTTGTGCTTGTAATCAAGCACAGTGGTTTTCGTGAGTTTTCTTCCGTCTAACCATTCGTAAAATTTCGCTATATCACGAATGTACTTCTCAATAGTCGCCTTTCCCTTTTCCTCACTTATAAGATAATCCCGATATTTTTTGATTTTCTCTAATGTGATTCTTTTCATACATGACAACTCCTTCGTTCTGTTAGGTATATTTATATATTATACCACTTTTTCATTTTCTACTCTACAGAATGTCTCTTGTCACGATTTGAACTTTAGAGTGTTAGCCTTGTACCTCCTTTTTATCATCTACAAACCATAGCACATTAAGCAGTTCAAAGCTATCACACTAAAGTATAAAAATAATTATTAAAATGTATCAATTCTAATAAAATCATCAGACACCCATCTGATGATTTTATTAATACACGTTATCTTCAATTTCCATTAAATCGTTAAACGCTATTATACGATTTTCGATAGTCATTCTCTTTTGTATTTTCTCAATTTTCGTTACTTCTCCTGCAATTCTTTCTATGCTGCCATCGTTGAAAAACAATACACTTATTTTTTTACCTTCGCTAAGATTTTGGAGTGCTGAATTTAATTTTTCAGCCATATCTTCAGTTAATTCTTTCTTCTCGGCAATCTCGCGCTCTTTTTCAAGCAAGGCTTCTTCCAATCCTCTTAATGCAGAGAACGGCTGAAACTGTTTAGCTCTTTCTGCCGGAGTCATTTTCCTTCTTCTCATTCTCCTGATTTATGTCCTCCAATCTGCCTGTTACGCTGTCTTGTTGTAGCACTGTCGTGCAGGTCAATTCCTTTGAAGACAGCGTTTTTGCCATACTTCTTTTTAATATCAAGCATTGTTTTTTGAATTGTTGTGCTTTTCTCTATTTTCTCATTATTGTCAAAAAAACTCATCTGCCTATGGTCTTCCCTAACAACATTGTTGCAATATATGTGTATTCTCCTTATCGGGTATCG
>SVJI01000153.1 GCA_015069065.1 Oscillospiraceae bacterium
TATCATAGTACGCACCATCATCAGGAGCGATTTCCTTATACTCAGCTTCTCTTCCGTGAACACAAAGGTATTCTCTTGTCTTTTCATCTGTACACCAGATAGAAGAAAGGCAGGTTGTCTCCGTTGTCATTACATCGACACCGATACGGAAATCCATAGAAAGATTCTTAACACCGGGACCTGCAAATTCAAGAACGCAGTTTTTAACAAAACCATCCTTAAAGGTTTCGCCAACCAACGCAATTGCAACGTCCTGAGGACCGATTCCCTTTTTGGGTGCATTTTCAAGATAAACAAGGACAACCTTTGGTGAATCAACATCATAAGTTTTTGAAAGAAGCTGTTTTACAAGCTCAGGTCCGCCCTCACCTACACCCATGGTACCGATAGCACCGTAACGTGTGTGGCTGTCTGAACCAAGAATCATTTTTCCGCAGCCTGCCATCTGCTCCCTTGCATACTGATGGATAACCGCCTGATTTGCAGGAACATAAATTCCGCCGTACTTTTTAGCAGCAGAAAGACCGAAAACATGGTCATCCTCATTTATAGTACCGCCTACGGCACAAAGGCTGTTATGACAGTTGGTAAGTGCATACGGAACAGGAAACTTTGTAAGTCCGCTGGCACGTGCCGTCTGTATAATACCAACATATGTTATATCATGGGAAATAAGCGCATCAAATTTGATACGCATTTTACCGTCATTGCTTTTTTCCTTGCAATGAGAACGCATAATTTTATAACTCATTGTCCCTTCACGGGCTGTATCGGGAGACCCGAAAACTCGCTCTCCCTCTTCAAAAGGAATCATCTTTCCGCTTGCAGAAAGATAAACTCCACCATTCATCCTCTGAATCATATATAATACCTCCATTCTATCTAAGGTATTATATCATAGAAGCATTAAAACCACAATATATTTTTTCAGATTTTTACTTCAACTATGTGAATATATCTGACCGCCGTGCAACAGTAAGAATTAACAGGCCGCATAAAAGAATTAAACCCATGCGCACAGGTAAGTATTTGACCTCCGTCAATCTGTGTAATAACAGCGCTTGAAATAATACAGGAATTCTTTGATAAAAGCTGTACAATGTCGCCTACGCAAACTCCGTTTTTATTGACCAATATTCCGCGGGGTCCCATTTGGCGGTTTTTAAGCATAAATTTGTACAAAAATACATCATCTCTCCAAGCCATGCCACAATCGGTGGAATTTTTATAATACCATCCGCACCTCTCCTCCTTGCCCATAACTCCGCTTCCTGAGTAAATACATTGCGATACAAAAGAGGCGCTTTCGCTGAATTTAAGACAATTCGATACAGCAAACCTCGGGTTTCCCCTTAATGCCCATTCCTTAGCATAATCAACTGCCGCTTCCCTATCATAAACACATGTCACGACTATCACTCCGTTCCTGACAAAAAAATAAGATTTCAATATAATTGTATTGACAAATCTGCCGATTATTAGTAAAATATATACGTTAGTCAAAAGTTCATAATATGTGTGCTGGTGTAGCTCAGTCGGTAGAGCATCTCACTCGTAATGAGAAGGTCGCGTGTTCAAGTCACGTCACCAGCTCCAAAAAAGGAAACAGGTTCGTCAGAACTTGGTTCCTTTTTTTCATATTGACGTGACTTGAACACTAAGAGTGCAGCGAGCGTTTAGAAAACGATTGATAATCGTTTTTAGCGAAGCTGGTGCGAGATGGGTACTGCGAGATTACGAGCGGTCATCGAGCAGGCAAGACGCGCAGCGGCTGTGTCACGTCACCAGCTCCAGAAAAAGGAAACAGGTTCGTTAGAACTTGGTTTCTTTTTTATATACACAAACAAGGAAGCAGGTTCTAACGAACTTGCTTCCTTGTTTGTCTTTAATAATATTAACAAAAATAATACCTAGTGTATAAACATCGCGTCACCAAAGCTGAAGAAGCGATACCCCTCCTTAACTGCATGGTTATATGCCTCGAGGATATTTTCCTTACCTGCTAAAGCACTCACCAGCATTACAAGAGTAGACTTCGGCAGATGGAAATTTGTAATTAAGGCATCTGTTACTTTAAACTGATACCCCGGATATATGAATATGTCCGTCTCACCGCTTTTTGGGGTTATCAAACCATTTTCTGCGGCACTTTCAACCGTACGGCAGCTCGTTGTGCCCACACATATAACTCTGCCGCCGTTTTTCTTAGTTTCATTTATGATGTCTGCCGCCTCTTTTGAAACGATAAAATGCTCTGAATGCATTTTATGCTGGGTAACATCAGTTACCTTGACAGGTCTGAATGTACCGAGTCCTACATGAAGTGTAAGAAAAGCCAGTTTTACACCCATTGCCTCAATTTCTGCCAACAATTCATTTGTAAAATGAAGTCCCGCAGTAGGTGCTGCTGCACTGCCGTCATACTTTGAATAAACTGTCTGGTAGCGCTGTCTGTCCTGAAGCTTTTCCTTAATATAATGGGGCAGCGGCATTTCGCCAAGCTCCTCAAGTATATTTTCAAAAAGTCCGTCATAGGAGAACCTTACCCGTCTGTTTCCACCCTCAAGAATTTCTAAAACCTCTGCGCAGAGTCTGCCCTCACCAAATACAAATTCTGCTCCTACTTTTGCCTTTCTTCCCGGTTTCAGCGCAACCTCCCACTCATCTGTGGAATAGCGATGCAAAAGCAAAAATTCTATGGCTCCCCCACTGCCTTTTTTTACTCCGTAAAGGCGCGCGGGAATAACACGTGTGTCATTTAAGACAAGGCAATCTCCTTTTTTAAGATAGCCTTTGATGTTTTTAAAGCTATCGTCTGTATATTCGCCTGTATTTTTATCAAGCACGAGTAATCTGGATGCCGTTCTGTCTGCAAGTGGAGTCTGTGCTATACGTTCCTCCGGCAAATAATAATCAAATTCATCTGTATTCATCAATTTACCCCAATTCTATATCTGTAAAATAATGCTTTAAAATCTGGTCATAGGTAAAACCGTTTTCTGCCATACCTCGGGCACCCCATTGACTCATACCAACTCCGTGACCATAGCCATTTCCGTTTATGGTATAATTATTCGCGCTGCCCTCGTTAACTTCTACTGTACCCATT
>SVJI01000154.1 GCA_015069065.1 Oscillospiraceae bacterium
TGCTGGGGATGAAAAATTCCGTTTTCATTAACGGGAGTGCCTACATTTGCTATACCGCAGGTATAAAGCATTCCCGCAGGCCAATAATAGCTGAATTCGCCACATCCGCCATTAAAGAACTTGTTTGATTTAAGACCGTTCTTCGTCTGAAAAGCACAGTTTACACCTTTATAGGAAAAGTCATATATATTAAGACAATGATCCTCTATACAGGTAAGATACAGACCGCTTTGATTATGCAGTTCAACCACCTGTACTCCGTCAGATGCGCCCTCACGCAGTGTAAATCTGCGTGCCTTTACAAGCTGATTAAAATTTCCGATTAAAGGATTGTTCATGTTCATAGATAAGCTCCTTTATATATAATTTGATATTTTCACATTAGCACACATTCTTTTGTCCAACAATAGACAATATCCTAAAAGGTGGTCATTTACAATGATTTAATATTTTTATGCAAATTCCTCCGTTTCAGTCAACGGAGGAATTATACAAAGATTAAGCTTCCTTATTGTTTTTCGCCATTTCAAGCTTTGTCTGGCGGCGCATCTTAACCTCTTCACTCATAGGCTTAATATCACCTGCAGCTGTCAACGCCTGACGTGTAAGAAGCGGACCTACAAGCTCATATATCAGCACTGCAAAAAGGGTAATATTCCTTATAAGATTTCCCTGCTCGCCGAGTTGCATGGCAGTTGCACACATGCCCAGTGCGACACCCGCCTGCGGAAGAAGTGTAATACCCAGATACTTACAGATTTCAGGTGAGCATTTTGTCATTTTCGCACTGACAAATGTACCGCTGTATTTACCCAGTGAACGGAAAATAATATATACTACACCTATAAATACGATTGCAAAATCAGTAAACACACTAAGCTCCAGCTCCGCACCGCTGATAACGAAGAAAAGTGCAAACAGAGGTGATGTCCACTTATCCGCACGCTCCATCAAATCATGAGAAAGCGGACAGATATTGCAGAAGATTGTTCCGAGCATCATACATACAAGCAGTGAAGAAAAGCTTATGTGTACAGGACCTATGTGGAAATCCAGCATCGAAAGTGCAACAGTCAGAAACACAAAAGTAATTGTCATATTAAGACGGTTCGTATTAGAGTTAAACATTTTCTCAAGCTGAGTAAGAATCCAGCCCATAACAGCACCAAGCAGAAGAGAACACACAATCTCCACCAGGGGATTAACAATTATTGAAATCAAATCAACAGAGCCTGTTACAAGAGTCTTTGCGATACCGAATGATACTGCAAAAACGATAAGACCAACAGCATCGTCAAGGGCAACTATCGGCAAAAGAAGGTCTGTAAGAGGACCCTTTGCCTTATACTGACGTACAACCATAAGTGTTGCCGCAGGTGCAGTGGCAGTTGCAATGGCGCCAAGTGTTATAAGCTGCGCCACCGAAAGCTTTTCAGGCATAGCCAAATGAACACATACGAGTGCCAAATCTACAAATAAAGTTGCAACAAAAGCCTGAAGAATACCGATAACAAATGCCTGCTTACCTGTTTTCTTAATGTCATCAAGTACAAATTCACTTCCTATGGAAAAAGCGATAAATCCCAACGCAACCTCTGACACAAGGGACAGTGCGTGCACAGCCGCGCTGCTTTCAAAACCAAGTCCTGCAATTCCAAGCTGTCCCATGCAGTAAGGGCCGATAAGTACACCTGCAATAAGGTATGCAGTAACAGACGGCAGCTTAAAGGGCTTAAACGCTCTGGTCATAAGAAGCCCTGCCAGAAGAGCAATTGAAACGGATAATAACGTACTCATTTTCTATACTTCCTTTTCTTAAAAACTAACCTTTTATATAATATTAAATATGTAGAAATTTGTCAAGGTGTTTTCACGCAAATTCTGGGGAATTTAATTTTCCTCCCTGCTGAGTAAAAAAACCGCGCCTATGATAAATATTATTCCCAGGACAGAATATATGTCAAGCTTTTCCCCGAGAAATGCAACACTGAAAAGTGTAGCTGATAATGGTTCTACAATCCCCAGTGATGCGGCCGTTCCCACAGGCAGATTTTTAAGCGCCAGAGTGTATAAGAAATACGGCAGAACACAAGTACATACACCACATCCAAGCATCAGTAATGCTGCAATAGGATTCTTAAATGCTACTGACACTGTCGATACAGGATTTGAAACTACCATAGAAATTAGCGCCATAAAGATAAAGCAATACATACTCGCCGTAACAGGGTTACATTTTTTACGCATCTGCATTTTTGTAAAAATATTATATGCACTGTAAAAAATACCTGCAAGGAAGCCCAGCAGAATCCCCATCGCACTGAATTTGAGTCCACCCACGATACCTGAAACGAGTCCGCATCCCACAACCATAGATACCACAGATATTCCTTTTATAACTGTCAGCTTTTCATCCATGAATAAAACAGAATAAATCATAACAATTATAGGTGCGGTGTACATAAGCACAACTGCTGTTGACACGGAGGATGCCTGTATAGCTCCGAAATAGCACGCAGCCGTCAGATACATCGCACCGCCGCTGCACGCAAAAGAAACAATATCCCGCAAATTTGCTTTAAAAACAGACCTGTCGTGTATGAATACATAGCCTGACATTAACGCCGCAGAAACGACTCCGCGCACACTTGTCATTTGCAGGGAGCTTAATCCCATCGGTGCCAGATAATGTACGAATATTCCCGATGTCCCCCAAAATATTCCTGCTAATATTATGTAGAAAAATGATATTTTTTTCATGATAACTCTTCCTTTTTTACTTTTTTCGCACACCAGATTAGTATAGCACTATGTAAAACATTTTTCAAGACTTTCGAAAAAAGGAGGTGTAAAAAACATTCAAGAAAGAGCTTTTGTCAACAAAACGCTTAGTTAATTTAACCCTCTACTTTTATATACTGTACTGAGTAAGGCGGCATAACACTGCCAGCGCCAAAATCAAAATGCTTTCCTGTCAACAAATCTGTTCCGCAGCCTGCATCAGCATTAAAATGAGCCGTATATTCACAAGCATCGGCATTGAG
>SVJI01000155.1 GCA_015069065.1 Oscillospiraceae bacterium
TTGTCAGTAAGCTCTGTTCGTAACATATTGCCAGGGCTTATGTATATGATGCCTCCTGAAAGCGGACGCTTAAACCCTGAAAGCGCAACATGGGAGGATTATTTTAGTTTGTTGGAAAAGTCTCCTGAGGGGAGAGAGGCAGATCGTGCAGTGACGGATGGTGTCATGGGGATAAGTCCGCTGCTTGCAGGTGAATGTATATACCGTGCGTGCGGTCAGCGAAAGATTTTTGTCGGTGAATTGAATGGTGCGCAGAGAACGGAAATTGCCCGCAATCTTTCCAGAATGTTTCAAAGCGCGGCAGATTTTGACTTTTCACCCTGCATTATATATTCCCTCGACGGTAAAAAGGCGGCAGATTTTGCTCCGTTTGAAATAGCACAATACGGTGAAAGCATGAAATGTGTGAAAACACAAAGTATGAACAGTGCTGCCTGTGAATTTTACTTCATGCGTGACCTTAATGCCCGCATGAATGACAGAAGTGCGGCTATAATGAAAGTTATAACAAATAATCTTAAGCGCGCAGAGAAAAAGCTAAACATATTGCAGTGTGAGCTTAAGGAAGCTGAGGAAAGAGACTATTACAGGATTTGCGGAGATTTAATTACTGCAAACCTTTACAAAGTAAAAAAAGGGGAGAATAAGCTCGTCACCCAGAATTTTTATGACGAAAATACTCCTGATATTGAAATAAAGCTTGATACAAAGCTTTCTCCGTCCCAGAATGCAACGCGCTATTATACTAAATATAAGAAAGCAAAAAATACGGAGATTTATGCAAAAGAGCAGATTGATATAACTTTAAAGGAAATTGAATATCTTGAGTCTGTGAGCTACAGTGTTTCAAATGCTCTTACGCCGATGCACCTTCTTCAGATAAAGGAAGAACTGGCAGCAAACGGATATATTAAAAACGATTCGGGAAAGAAGAAAAAGAATACTTCTGCTCCTGCAGGAAAACCATATGAGTTTGAATATAAGGGTTATACAATATTTGTGGGCAGAAATAATGTTCAGAATGACCTTCTGACACTGAAAATGAGCCGGAGCAATGACCTGTGGCTCCATACAAAGAATATTGCAGGCTCTCATACTCTGGTGAAGTATATGGGCGAGGAATTTCCACCCGATGTTATTGAAATAGCAGCATCTATAGCAGCATTTTATTCAAAGGGGAAGAATTCCCCCTACGTTGAGGTGGATTATTGTCCTGTTAATCATGTCAAAAAACCGTCAGGGGCAAAGCCGGGTATGGTTATATATGAGGGATACAACACCGCTTTTGTTAAACCCGATGGAGAGCTTGCAGAAAAATTGAGGAAATAACATTATGTATAATTATCTGGATAAAATTGAATATCCGTCAGATTTAAAGAAACTTAATGCGGAGGAAATTTCCGCCTTGTGCGGTGAAATTCGGAGTTTCCTTATAAATACAGTTTCCAGAAACGGAGGACATCTCGCCGGAAATTTGGGCGTAGTGGAGCTTACTGTGGCTTTGCACCGTGTTCTTAATGCACCACAGGATAAGATTGTTTGGGATGTAGGACACCAGTCCTATGTTCATAAAATTCTTACAGGCCGTGCCAAACGTCTGGATACACTTCGGCAGATTGATGGATTAAGCGGCTTTTGCAGTCCCGCTGAAAGTGAGTATGACACGTCATATACCGGACATGCTTCGGCATCATTATCCACGGCGGCAGGTCTTGCACAGGCGCGTGAAATTAACGGACAGGACTACAATGTTGCAACGGTAATAGGTGACGGTGCGTTTACAGGCGGTCTGGCGTTTGAGGCGCTGAATAATATCGGAAATTTAAAATCCAGAATGCTTATAGTATTAAACGATAACGAAATGTCAATTGCTGAAAACGTGGGTGCATTTTCCACGCTTCTTTCCCGCGCCAGAACGAATAAAAAATACACCCGTTCAAAGCGTAAGCTTGTGGCGAAAATCAAGGAGATGCCTGGCGGCGGGGAAAAGCTTATGAAACTGCTTTATAAGATTAAAGGTCACGTAAAATCAGCACTTGCCCCCAATCTTCTTTTCGAGCAGTTTGGAATTACATACCTTGGTCCTGTTAACGGACACAGTGTTGCAGACATGGAAAGGATGTTTAAACGCGCTCTGGAGTTGGACGAGCCTGTGTTGGTGCATGTAATAACAAAAAAGGGAAAGGGTTATTCTCCGGCTGAAAAAATGCCCCAGAAATTCCACGGAATCGGTCCCTTTGAAAAGGATACAGGAAAGACCGAAAGTAAAAGCTCGTCGTATTCGGATGTATTTGGAAAAACTCTTTGCCGGATTGCTGATGAAAATGATAAGGTAGTGGCAATCACTCCCGCAATGATACCGGGGAGCGGTTTGACGCCTTTTGCACAAAAATACCCGAAAAGGATTTACGATGTGGGTATTGCAGAGGGGTATGCCATTACTTTTGCCGGTGGAATTGCTGCAGGCGGGGGGATTCCTGTTGCAGCGGTATATTCCTCATTTTTACAGCGCGGGTATGATAATGTTATTCACGATGTCGCGTTGGGTGGATACCATGTTGTATTGGCCGTGGACAGGGCAGGGCTTGTTGCAGGTGACGGTGCGACACATCAGGGGCTTTTTGATATATCCTACCTGACCTCTATTCCTAATATGACATTGCTTTCACCGTCCTCTTATAGTGAGTTGGAGAAGATGCTCAGTTATGCCGTGAATATCCACGATGGACCAATAGCCATACGTTACCCAAGGGGCAGGGAGAAAATCTGTATTGACAACGGAGAATTTTTGCTTTCTAAAGCATCTGTTGTAAGAGATGGCAAGGATGTCAGCATTGCTTGCGAGGGACAAAGTGTAGGTATAGCACTGATGACAGCGGATGTGTTGGAGAAAAGGGGTGTAAGTGCCGAGGTTATTGACGTGCGGACAGTTAAACCGATTGATTTTGATACTGTATTTGAAAGTGCAGAAAAGACACGATACCTTTTCAGCATTGAAGAAAATCTCAAACGCGGTGGCATGGGCG
>SVJI01000156.1 GCA_015069065.1 Oscillospiraceae bacterium
CATTATTGTTCCTCCTTCGTTATTTTTCTAAGTCCAATAACACTACTATTATAGCCAAAAACACAGTAATAGTCAATAGAAATTCTTAATTATTTACAGTTTGTACCAATAAAAAAAGACATCCTACGGATGTCTTTTTTTGGCGCTCCCGGCGCGATTCGAACGCGCGGCCTTTCGCTTAGGAGGCGAACGCTCTATCCTACTGAGCTACGGAAGCAAATGAATTTACCGTTTCGAGTAATTCGAAACGGTAAATGTCCATTTTACTGATTAGTTAGCCTTGTTAACAACCTGAACGCCCTTGTAATATCCACAGTGCTTGCAAACGATATGTGCTTTAATAAGCTCGCCGCAGTTAGAACACTTGATCATACCGGGTACTTCAAGCTTCCAATTAGCTCTTCTTTTATTTTTTCTTGCCTTAGAAGTTCTTCTCTTTGGAACTGCCATTTTCTACACCTCTTTACTTAAATTTCTAAAGATGGCGAATCGTGGGTCATAGACCTCCTTTTCGCAATTGCATTCATTTTCATTAAGGTCTGTGCCGCACACGGGGCAAAGTCCCTTACAATCCTCACTGCATAAAAACTGCAATGGGATGTTATTGAATATGCACGCATCAACACTGCCGGAAATGTCAATAACATTTCCGCTGACACTGATGCATTCAGCGTCAATATCGGAAAAATCGTTTTCCATGCTTTCAAAAAGGTCAGCAGAAAAACTTTCCCTGACGGCTTTTCCGCAGCGGGAACACTGTGTAAAATATTCCCCTGTTATCTGAGCGGAAATCTCCAGCGTGCCGCCGATGTTATGAACTCGTCCCTCCACACACAGCGGAGTTTTGAATTCCAGCGTGCTGCCCATAAAGTCAAACGTTCCAAGCTCCACATTACCTGAAAACTGTTTTGAAGCACCCTCATTTTTAAGTACAGATGCAATATTTATCTTCATATTCAACACCTATCCTTTAATGCCTCTTTACAGGCGCATAGAGGAAACTGATAAATAACACCCTGATTTTAACCAAACAAGGCATATTTTTCAGTTTCGCCTATACATTATACTATCGTTTTTTCACCTTGTCAACAATTATTTTGTCAATCTTTCAGTTTCGATAGCAATCATCATTTCTTCATCAGTAGGAATAACGAGAGTTCTTACTGTCGCACCCTCTGCTGAAACATCGATAGCCTGACCGCGAAGAGAGTTCTTGTCAGCATCGATTTTAACACCGAGGAACTCAAGCCCGTCAACGATGTCTGCGCGTGTTGCACAGTCGTTTTCACCTACACCTGCGGTAAATACAATTGCATCAACACCGCCCATTGCTGCAGCGTAGCTGCCGATATATTTCTTAATTCCGTAGCTGAACATCTTAAGTGCTGCATCTGCGCGCTTGTTGCCTTCTTCTGCTGCCTGTGACAGGTCACGGAAGTCACTGGAAACACCGCTCACACCTAAAACGCCGCTCTTTTTGTTGAGAACTGCGTTAATCTCATTGATACCCAGATTTTCCTTTTCCATGAGGAATGTAACAATCGCGGGATCAATGTCGCCACTTCTTGTACCCATGAGGATACCTGCGAGGGGAGTAAGTCCCATTGTTGTGTCGATAACCTTACCGCCTTTTACTGCAGCAACGGATGAACCGTTACCAAGGTGACAGGTGATGATGTTAACGTCCTTAATATCCTTACCAAGAAGCTCTGCTGCCTTACCGGAAACATAGTTGTGACTTGTTCCGTGGAAGCCGTAGCGTCTGATTTTGTATTTTTCATAATATTCATAGGGAATACCGTAGAGATAAGCCTCCTCGGGCATTGTCTGATGGAAAGCTGTATCAAATACGCCAACCTGAGGAACACCGGGCATAACCTTTTCGCACGCCTCAATTCCGATAAGGTTTGCAGGGTTGTGAAGAGGAGCAAGCTCGATGCATCCCTCGATAGCCTTTTTAACCTCGTCAGTGATAACAACACTTTCGCTGAAGCTTTCACCGCCGTGAACAACACGGTGACCAACAGCACCGATTTCGCTCATGGATTCGATTACACCGTGATTCTTATCAACGAGAGCATCGATTACAAGCTTGATTGCTTCTGCATGGCTGGGCATGGGGCTTTCAATTACAACCTTTTCTCCGCCTGCGGGAGTGTGGTTGAGCTTACTTCCCTCGAGAGTAATTCTTTCGCAAAGTCCCTTTGCCAGAACTGCCTTTGTATCCATATCAATAAGCTGATATTTAAGGGATGAGCTTCCTGCGTTTATAACAAGAATTTTCATTATATAATACTTCCTTTCTGAAATATGTACCTGTGTAAATTATTTATTAGCCTGAGCCTGTACTGCTGTAATAGCAACAACGCCTACGATATCCTCTGCGCTGCAACCTCTGGAAAGGTCGTTTATAGGCATTGCGATACCCTGTGTAACAGGACCGTATGCCTCTGCCTTTGCAAGGCGCTGTACAAGCTTATAGCCGATGTTACCTGCATCAAGGTCGGGGTAAACGAGAACGTTTGCCTTACCTGCAACAGGAGAATCGGGAGCCTTTGACTTACCTACAGAGGGAACGATAGCAGCATCGAGCTGAAGCTCGCCGTCAACATTAACATTGGGGAATGTTTCCTTACAAATTTTTGTTGCCTCAACAACCTTGTCCACATCTGCATGAGCAGCGCTGCCCTTTGTAGAGTGAGAAAGCATTGCTACATAAGCAGACTCCTGAACGAGAAGCTCAAAGCTTTCTGCAGATGAAGCTGCAATCGCTGCAAGCTCTTCTGCGTTGGGGTTCTGTACAAGACCGCTGTCAGCAAATACAAATGTGCCGTTTGCACCGTATTCACAATTCGGAACAACCATGAGGAAGAATGCGGATACAAGCTTAACACCGGGCTTAGTCTTTATAATCTGGAGAGAGGGGCGCAGTGTGTTTGCAGTAGAGTGGCAAGCACCTGAAACAACGCCGTCAGCGTCGCCTGCTTTAACCATAAGGCAC
>SVJI01000014.1 GCA_015069065.1 Oscillospiraceae bacterium
GCTGATGATACTTGGTGGGAAGCCGCCTGGGAAAGTAGGTCGTCGCCGGAACTAAAAAAACACTTACAATCGTAAGTGTTTTTTTAGTTCAGTTTTATTCACCTCCGGCGAGTTATATTGCTTCGCAGTGATATTTGCCTTGCAAGTGGTATTGTGCTGCGCACAGTTTATGGGTAATAAAATGTGTAGGGAATTATATTTGAATTTCTCTTTGGTATCAGCACTTCCATTTTTATGATGAATTTACTCACAGGCAGGTAGTAAATGATAAATTCATTTCTTTTTATCAAACTGTCTAACTGTGTTACATTAAATTTTATACTGTCGCGAGTTTGGGCAGTAATTGTTATAGTCTCCTTAAAATTACCGTCAACACCCCAGTATGTATTGTTAACAGTAAAGTAGTCAAGGCTTTTAGTTATCTTCGTCTGGGACAGTGTAATGTGACCTGTTACTGTGTGACCGCCTTTTATATATGCGGTCAGGTCAATGGTAAACATACAGAGATATGCAGTAACTACTAACATGCTTAAAGCTTGGACAGTATATTTCAAAAATCGGTGCTTTATAAAACTGCAGCATATAAAGATACTTACTGCAGTACAGGCTACGGCGATAAGTAAAAGTAATACAAACATTGCAATCCCCCTTATTTAATTAAAAAGCAGGGAGTATGCAACTATTAAAAAATGCGCCTGCCGAGGCAGACGCATAAAAAACGCAAATCCCGGTAGTCGCCAAACTAATTATATGCATAATGAGTTAAAATACTCGCATAGTGGAATTTGCGTTTTTAACAAAATTCAAAATACGAGTATTCTCAAAAAAGGGTATAAATATACCCTAAAGAATAATAACTCACTACGCATATTTAATTAGTTTGGCATAATTAGAATATCACATTTTTTATCTTTTATCAATATATTTTTTTGTTCTCACATAACAATTTGAATTTTCTTGCATATATCTGCCTTAACATAAACAAATCTCCTACCATATAATAGTGTGGGAGGAGATTTGTTTATGATGAATTATTTAGCGTTAGCATCAATTTTGAAAAGACCGCCTGCAGCATATGCAAATGTGCGCGGAAAGGGCGAGTATGAGGAGATAAAGGCAAATGTCTATTTTTACAGGCTGATGGGAAAGGTTTTTGTGATGGTGGATGCGCAGGGACTTCCGCAAAAAGAAGGAGAATGTGGAGGCGGTGTCTTTGGTTTTCACATTCACAGTGGCGACAGCTGCACAGGAAACGAAAAAGACCCGTATGCAGATGCAAAAACCCATTACAATCCCTATAATTGTCCGCATCCTGAGCATGCAGGAGATTTGCCGCCGCTTTTCGGAAACAAAGGCAGTGCTTTTATGGCTTTTATGACAGACAGATTCACAATTGAGGAAATAGTGGGAAAAACCGTAATCATACACTCAAATGCCGATGACTTCACAACTCAGCCGAGCGGAAATTCAGGGGAGAAAATAGCCTGTGGCGTAATTAAAAATTGATAATAATAATATAGATAATATAAAAAAGTACCGAGGAACTTCCTCGGTACTTTTTTATATTATCCTAACATTACATCAAGCAGCATCATTACCGCAAAACCGCAAATAATCCCCATGGTGGAAAAATAAGGGTGGCTTTTTTGATTTTTCTGACACTCGGGAATCAGCTCATGCACCGCTACGAGAATCATTGCCCCTGCTGCAAAGGATAGGGCATACGGCAGGAGCTTTTCCACATAGACAACGAGCAGTGCGCCGATTACACCTGCTATCGGCTCAACCATTCCCGATGCCTGACCGTATAAAAAGCTCTTTTTTCGCGAATAACCCTCTCTGCGCAGTGGCAGGGAAACTGCCGCACCCTCGGGAAAATTTTGCAGACCTATTCCGATGGCAATTGAAACTGCACCCATTAAGCCCTCTGTGCTGAAGCCTGTATTTTTCAATGCTCCGAATGCAACACCGACGGCTAACCCCTCGGGAATGTTGTGTAAGGTGATTGACAAAATCAGCATAATAATCCGGTTGAGTCTTTCGCCTGATTTTTCCTGTATGTTATTAACTTTTCTGCGTGCAAAAGAAACTGCTTTATCTGAAATCCACATAAAAAATGCACCGAAAAGGAAGCCTGTTGTCGCAATAAAATATGCAGGGAGGGATGAAACCTCTTCAGCTCGTTCTATAGCAGGCTGCAGAAGCGACCAGAAACTGGCGGCAATCATAACTCCTGAAGCAAACCCCAGCATAATATTTAAAAATCGGGGATTGGGAGATTTAAAAAAAGCAACTGTTGCAGCCCCCAGAGCGGTTACAAACCAAGTGCCAAAGGTTGCAATCAGTGCCATTAAGACATAATTATGCATATAACACCTCCAATATTTATTATATTGGAGGTGGGTAAATTTGTGAAATTAAAGCGGTTATATTTCCTGATTTCTTAGTAGCTGTGTTATATCCTCCGCAATTTGCGCGGGGAGTGAGGTCGCGAGAACTCGCTCTATTTCCTCCGCGTGGAGATGACAGAGCGACAATGCCTCCTGTAATTTCTCAGCCAGAGTCCAATCCATGGAATCTGTATAAACCCTTGCAGATGTGATAACGGCATTTTTAAGCTGTAGCTGCAGCTCGATTTGTCCCCAATTGTATCTGCCGCTGCAGGAAAATGTAAATGGCGCACTTTTACCGTAAAGATAGTCCCAGCTCGCGTAGCTTTGCGCAAGACGACTGATATCTTCAGCACTGATTTTGCCGAGAATGTCAGGTTTTAGTCCGTAAACCTCCTCGAATGCATTTATCATATGCTGTTTCATTTCCTCGCAAGTGAGTGATGGGGAGAGGTCTTTTAAATTTACAACTCTCGAACGTACGGATTTGACTCCCTTTGCTTCAAGCTTTGCTTTAGACGGAGTAAGATAACGCTGCATCTTCTCCGTGTCGGCACAGACCATCAGCGTGCCGTGGTGATAGGACTTACCTCCCGAATTGTAAAAGGCATTTCCCGAAAATTTTCTGCCATCTGCGAGGATATCGTTTCTGCCGCTGAGCTGTGTTTCAATCCCTGCAAGCGCGCACGCCGCTTGTATTACCTGCATCTGGCGCGACAGGTCGTAATTTTTTTCATGGCATAGAAATGTGAAGTTTAAATTCCCTAAATCGTGAAACACTGCCCCTCCGCCTGAAAGTCTGCGGGCAAGTCTGCCGCCCTCCTCGCTGAGCAGTGTGCATCGGCATTCTGACCACGGATTCTGATTGCGCCCGATTACGACGGTGTTTTCATTCTGCCACAAATAGAATATGCAGCAATCCTCTGTGACGGTGTCAAGCAACTGCTTTTCAACCGCCAGATTTTCGTAGGGGTCAAAAGAATCTGCTATGTAAATTTCAAGTCTGTTAATCATCTTATCACCTGCGGACTAAATAAATCTAATATTTATTTTAGAATATTTTTGAAAAATAGTCAACAATTATCTTGAAAATGTGATATAAATATGTTAAAATATGTTATAAACAATATAGAATCCAACAATTGTATTATTTTGTCGGATAATTTTGGGAGGATATTATGAACCGTATTCGCAGAGAACGGATAAAGGAATATATAGATAATAAAAATGTCGCCACGATTAAGGAGCTGCAGCAGCTTTTGCCTGATATTTCGCTGATGACTCTTCATCGCGACCTTGACGCACTGGAAAAGCAGGGCGTTCTGGCAAAATACCGCGGCGGAGTGAAGTCGGTACACCAACTGGGTGATGTGGAGTTTAATGTGAGACTGCGCGACAATAATGCGGGAAAGCTGTGCATGGCACAGAAGGCACTCTCGCTTTTGCAGCCGCATAACTCTGTTTTTCTGGATGCAGGAACGTCCAATCTTTTTATTGCGAAAAATTTGCCAGATATAAATTTGAATATCGTTACGACGAGCCCCGGGATTGCGCTGGAACTATGTCGGCTTAATAAGCCCATGGTTACCATGTGCTGCGGAGCGCTTAACAGGAACAACCAGTCTGTCTGCGGTCAGAACACACTGGAGATGCTTAAAAACATAAATATAGACATCGCATTTATAGGCGTGTCGGGATGCTCTGCAGATGTGGGCTTCACCTGCGGAACTGAGGCTGATATGCTGGTGAAAAAGCTTGTCATAGAAAAGGCGCGCACAAGCGTGCTGATGTGCGGAAACGAAAAATTGAAGCGGCTCATGCCATATACCTTTGCGACGATGAAGGATGTGGACTATGTCATAACCGATAAGCCGTTGTCGGAGGACTATCAGAAAGCAGCTATGGAGAACGGTACTATACTGTTATGAGTCTGAAACAGGAGTGTAAGAAAGCTAATTTTTTACATTCCTGTTTGTTTTTTGATTAAAAAGTCATTGACGAGGGTGTTATGTTATGTTATAATTAACAATATATCAAAATAGGGAGGTTTTTACCTTGGCAAATGCTGTAATTATGCCCAAGGCCGGTATTACTGTAGAAAGCTGTATCATCGGCACATGGGAAAAGAACATTGGCGATGCGGTTAAGGTGGGAGATATCCTCTTCACTTACGAAACTGACAAAGCCAGCTTTGAATGTGAATCCACAGAAGAAGGAACATTGTTGGAAATATTTTTCCAGGATGGGGATGAAGTTCCCTGCCTGATGAATGTTTGTGCAATCGGTAATCCCGGAGAGGATTGCTCTGCACTTCGCCCCACCGGCGCGGCTCCTGCAGAGGATGTTCCTGCAGCACAGGCTGTCGCTGAAGTTAAGGAGGAGGCTCCTGTAGCACAGGCTGCTATCCCGACCACAGCATCAGGAGATAAGACTGCCGTTTCTCCCAGAGCGAAGAAGCTTGCTGAGCGTGCAGGTGTAGATGCAGCACTTGCAACACCTACAGGCCCCAACGGCAGAATAATCGAGCGTGATGTAAGAACTCTCATGGACAATCCTGCAGTCGCTTCTGCACCGCAGGCACAGACAGCACCTGCTGCAGCAATTCCTGAGGCTGAGTACGAGGATGTTAAATTCAGCGGAATCCGCCGTGCCATCAGTAAGTCTATGCATACATCACTTTCAACAATGGCTCAGCTTACACATAACACATCATTTGATGCGAGCGCAATTCTGGCATACAGAAAGCTGCTTAAGGCTTCAGAGGGTGAGTGTGCAGGTATAACACTCGGAGATATCGTTCTCTATGCTGTTTCCAGAACACTGCTTAACCATCCTGACCTTAACGCTCATATGCTTGACGATAACAACATCCGTTTGTTTAAGCATGTTAACCTCGGTGTAGCGGTTGACACACCGCGCGGACTTATGGTTCCCACTATTTTCAATGCGGACCAGAAGAGCCTTCTTGAGATTTCTAAGGAGGTTAAGGAGCTTGCAGCTCAGTGCCGTGAGGGTAATATCAGCCCCGATAAGCTTTCAGGCGGAACATTTACTGTTTCAAACCTTGGAAATATGGGTGTTGAATCCTTTACTCCTGTTATCAATCCTCCCCAGACAGGAATCTTAGGTGTATGCGGTACTGTTGACAGAGTTAAGAAGGGTAAGGACGGAGAAATCAAGATTTATCCTGCTATGGGTCTCAGCCTTACATATGACCACCGTGCAGTGGACGGTACTCCTGCAGCCAGATTCCAGAAAGAACTGGGTTACAATCTTGAAAACTTTACCATGCTTCTTGCAAAATAAGGTTTCTATATAAGATAAGGAGATAGAATTATGGAAATTTTTGACGTATTGGTTTTGGGCGGTGGTCCCGGCGGATATCTGTGCGCCGAAAGAGCTTCCCAAAACGGACTTAAAGCAGCTGTTTTTGAGAAGAAGGCACTGGGCGGTACTTGTCTTAACGAGGGATGTATTCCCACAAAGACATTGCTCAATTCTTCCAAAATGTATCGCCATGCTAAGGAAAGCGAAGCATTCGGCGTTACTGCAACCGGCGTAACCTACGACCATGCAAAGGTTGTTGAGAGAAAGGACAAGGTTGTAAAAACTTTGGTTTCCGGCGTTGGTGCTACAATGAAAGCAAACAAGGTTACTGTTGTTTCTGCAAACGCAGTAGTAAAGGGCCGCGGAGAAAACGGATTTATGGTTGAGGCAGATGGTCAGGTTTACGAGGGTAAGCGCCTTGTAATCGCTACCGGTTCCGAAACTGTTGTACCTCCTGTTCCCGGTCTTAAGGAGGGCTTGGAGTCAGGCTTTGTGGTTACAAACCGCGAGGTTCTTGATGAAAAGAAGCTCCCCGAAAAGCTTGTTGTTATCGGCGGCGGTGTAATAGGCCTTGAAATGGCGTATTACTTTGCAAGTGTTGGCGTATCTGTTACAGTTATTGAAATGATGCCCAAAATTGCAGGTGCTACCGACAGCGATATCTGTAAGGTTCTTACCGATGCTTTTGAAAAGCGCGGCATGGAATTTAAGCTTTCATGCAAGGTTCTTGAGGTTAAGAAGAACAGCGTTATCTACGAAGAAAACGGCGAGAAAAAGGAGCTTAAGTGTGACAAGGTTCTCCTTTCTGCCGGACGTAAGCCCTCAACTGCAGGTATAGGTATTGAATCACTGCAGCTTGATATGGACAGAGCTGCCATAAAGACAGACCGCCATCTCTGCACAAATGTTTCAGGCGTGTATGCAATTGGTGACTGTAACGGAAAGCTGATGCTTGCACATACTGCTTACCGTGAAGCAGAGGTTGCAGTAAACCATATGGTAGGAAAAAGTGATGAGATGCGCTACGATGTAATCCCTTCTGTTATCTATACAGACCCCGAGGTTGCAAGCGTAGGTCTCAGCAAAGAGGCTGCCGAGGAAAAGGGTATGAAGGTTAAGGAGGTTAAACTCCCCATGTCATACGCAGGCAGATACCTTGCTGAAACAGAGGGCGGCAAGGGCTTCATCAAAATCGTAATCGATACAGACAGAAACCGCATGGTAGGCTGTCACATGGTTGGTTCATACGCTTCTGAAATCATCATGACAGCTACAATGATGGTTGACACAGAGCTTACCCCCAACCGTCTGCAGAAGCTCGTATTCCCGCATCCTACTGTAGCGGAAATTATCAGAGAAGCAATTTTTCACATATAATCAATAAAATAATCAATAAAGAGGAGGAAATATAATATGCCTAAGAGTTTATTTGTCGATCCTGTCGAGACCTTAGCTCCCGGCAAAATAACCTTTAACGACATTCCGGTAAACGTGTACAACAGAACAATCGAGGAAGAGCGTAAGCGCTTCAGCGATGATGACCTTGTTCGTATTTACCGCGATATCACAGTTCTTCGTGAGTTTGAATCCATGCTTAGCCTTATCAAGACACAGGGCGTTTACAATGGAATCGAAACTACATATCCCGGCCCCGCTCACCTGTCAGTAGGACAGGAGGCTGCCGCTGTTGGTCAGGCATATCTTCTTGACCAGAACGATTTCTCATTCGGCTCTCATCGTAGCCACTCAGAAATTCTCGCAAAGGCACTTTCCTGTATTCACAAGCTTAGTGAACAGGACCTTATGACAATAATGGAGGGATTCCTCGGCGGTAGTGCTCTTCGTGCTACTGAAAAGCTCGGTCCTGTTGACGACGTAAAGGAGCTTGCTATCCGTTTCATCCTCTATGGAACATTGTCTGAGATTTTCGCACGTGAAACTGGCTTCCATAAGGGTATGGGCGGCTCAATGCACGCATTCTTCCTGCCCTTTGGTATTTATCCCAATAACGCTATCGTTGGTGGTAGTGCAGCTATCGCAACAGGTGCGGCACTCTTTAAAAAGGTTAACGGTAAGCAGGGTATCGTTGTTTGTAACAGCGGTGACGGTTCAATGGCACGTGGTCCTGTTTGGGAAGCAATGAACTTTGCTGCTATGGACCAGTTTCACACTCTGTGGGAAAGCCATAACGGCGGTATGCCTATTCTTTACAACGTATTTAATAACTCCTACGGTATGGGTGACCAGACCCGTGGTGAAACAATGGGTTATGATATGCTTGCTCGTATCGGCTCAGGTGTAAGCCCCACTCAGTTCCATGCTGAACGTGTAAACGGCTTCAATCCTCTTGCTGTTATCGATGCTATGGAGCGTAAGCTTGAAATTCTCCGTAAGGGTGAAGGTCCGGTTATGCTTGATACTCTTACATACCGTTACAGCGGACATTCAGTATCTGACCAGAACGCATACCGTACTAAGGAAGAAATCGAAGCATGGCAGGCAATTGACCCGATTATCACATATCGTAAGAGCCTTGTTGACGCAGGTGTTGCATCTGATTCTAAGATGGAAGAAATCCTTGCAAAGACAGCTGAGCGTATGACAATGATTTGTAAGGCTGCATCTGACCCAGAGGTTAGCCCCTATGTAAACTTCAAGACAGACCCCGCAGTTGTAGAGCGCATGATGTTCTCAAACGAAAAGGTTGAGAAGTTTGACGACCGCGAGCCTGAGGTTAATATGCCCCTTGAAGAGGTTCCCGCATATAAGAAGCTTAAGGAAAAGGAACGCTGCCCGATTAAGGACGGAAAGCCTGTTTCCAAGATGAAGCTCTTTAACCTTCGTGACGCAATGAGCGAAGTAATATATGACCGTTTCTACGAAGATCCTACACTTATCGCTTACGGTGAGGACTGCCGTGACTGGGGTGGCGCATTCGCAGTATATCGTGGAATGATGGATGCGTTCCCACACTGCCGTTTGTTCAACTCTCCCATCGCCGAGGCAGCTATCGTAGGTACAGCGGTTGGTTATGCACTTTCAGGCGGACGCGCGCTCGTAGAGCTTATGTATGCTGACTTCATCGGTTGTGCAGGTGACGAAATCTTCAACCAGATGAGTAAGTGGCAGGCAATGAGTGCCGGTATCCTTAAGATGCCCGTTGTTCTCAGAGTATCTGTAGGTTCTAAGTATGGTGCACAGCACTCTCAGGACTGGACAGCGCTTTGTGCACATATCCCCGGACTTAAGGTTTGCTTCCCTGCAACACCTTGGGAGGCAAAGGGTCTTATGGAAGCTGCGCTTAAGGGTACTGACCCTGTTGTATTCTTTGAAAGCCAGAGAATTTATGACGTTGGTGAGCAGTTCCACGAGGGCGGCGTACCTGCAGAGCGTTACGAAATTGAGTTTGGTGATACAAACAAGGTTCGTGACGGTAAGGATGTAACAATCCTTACAATCGGTGCGGCTCTTTACCGCGCTATGGATGCTGCTAAGCAGCTTAGCGAAAAATACGGTATGGAGGCAGATGTTATTAACATCCATTCTCTTGTACCCCTTGATTATACAAAGATTATTGAGTCTGTACGCAAGACAGGCAGAGTTGTTCTTGTATCTGATGCTTGTGCACGCGGCTCATTCCTTAACGACGTTGCGAAGAATATAACAGAGCTTTGCTTCGATGACCTCGATGCACCGCCCGTTGTTGTAGGCGCACGCAACTGGATTACACCTCCCTTTGAATTCGATGAATTCTTCTTCCCGCAGGCAGGATGGATTATCGATGCAATTCACGAAAAGCTTGTTCCGCTTCCCGGACACGTTGTTGAAAACGGCTGCACAGAGGCAGAGGCTTGCCGCAGAGCTAAAGAGGGAGTATAATTGGAAATTAAAAGAACCGCAAATGCAGGGGTTTTGCTGAAAATGGATGGAAAAACCATCCTGCTGGACGGGGTGTGTAAGCAACTGCCGCCCTATGAGGCAACACCCGATAGCTTGCGGAGGGAGCTGATTGAAGCTCCTGCGGACATACTGGCATTTACGCATTATCATGCCGACCATTATGATGCTGAGTATGCCGCACTGTATGGAAAAAAGACACTCCGGTCCGTTTACGGACCGGAGTTCTCCCATTCTGTAGATATCGGCGGTATTCAAATCATCCCGATAAAGACCAGACACATAGGTAAAGCGGATGTGGAACACGTCAGCTTTATCATAAAGGGGAGCAGGTGTGTATGGTTTATGGGAGATGCGTCCCCCCTTGAATGGAAAAATTTAAATGGTTCTCCCTCTTCGGATGTGTTGATTGTGCCATATGCATATGCAATTACAGATTCAGCGTGGAAAATCTCCAAGGAGCTGGGGGCGAAGTCTATAGTACTGCTCCATATGCCTGTGAAAGAAAATGACCCATACGGCCTTTGGGAGGCTGTGGAAAAAACAACGCAGGGCGACCCCTGCCTGCATATCCCCGAAATGGGACAGATATTAAACCTTTAAGGACTGTGATAACAGGCTTTTGAGCCGTCACGGTCCTTTTTGCGTAAGTTGACAAAATTTGTATTTATGGTATAATTAAGGTGGAAATAAACGTGAACAATCGGCTATAATAAGGCTAATACAGCTTTTTGGGGGTTAATTATGGGAACAGATAACAGGAAGCAAACAATACTGGATTTGCTTAAGAAAAACGGCAGTATAAAGGTGGCGGAGCTTAGCACAATTTTAGATGTGTCGGAGGTTACTGTCAGAAACTATCTGGCTGATATGGAGAGTAAGGGACTTCTTTCCCGAGTGCATGGGGGAGCGGTAAGCTCTTACAAGCCGTATTACAGTATGAACCTGACTCAAAGGCTGGAAACAAACCAGACACAAAAGGTTGAGATTGCGCAAAAAATCGCACAAATGATAGAGCCCAATGACACAATCATGCTTAATGCAGGCACAACCACGCTTTTCACATTCAGAAAATTCCCTGTGGATTATAACTTAAATATCGTGACCAATTCAATTGCCGTGGCTCTGGAGGCATCGGGAAATCCTAATTATAACGTAGTACTCATTGGCGGCAGTGTCAACACGAAGTACCAGTTTTCCTACGGCAGTCAGGCGGTGGCACAGCTGAGGAATTACCATGCAGAAAAACTGATTCTGTCAGTAGATGGGGTGGATATAAAGCGTGGGTTTACAACGTATTACGATAAAGAGGTTGCCGTTGACCGTGCAATGATTGAACAATCGGATATGTGCATTGTAGCCGCCGACCATTCAAAGTTCCGCAATAACGCCTTTGCAAAGATATCCGAGCTTAGTGTGGCTGACCGCATTGTTACGGATATCGTTGAAGACGATGCATATTTTAACGAAATCAGGGATTTGGGCATAGAAATTATTTAAAAAACCTCTTTCGTTATAGTTACGAACAATAAAAAATCATAAAAACAACGAAAGATTTTGTTGACATTCTATACCTGATATATTATAATATTTAAGGGCTCATGCGCCCCACTTTTAAAGAAATCAGGAGAGTGAAAGATATGTACAAAGGATTGAATATTAAACCGCCGTTTTTTGAAGTAGGGCCAAAGGCTTTCTTATACGGTGAAAAAATGCTCAAGCTCGCACAGGTAATTGATAAAACTGCGATGAAGTATGATGTTGATGTTATTGTAACTCCCCAGTACACAGATATTAAGCTGCTTGCAGACAATACCGAAAGGATTCTCGTTTTTGCGCAGCATATGGATTATCTTCCCATTGGCCGCGGTCTTGGAAGCGTGCTTCCCGAGGCAGTAAAGGCAGCGGGTGCAGTAGGCGTTATGCTTAACCATGCTGAAAAGCCTCTCACTTTGGAGGAAATTGAAAAGACAATCGCCCGTGCTGACGAGGTAGGTCTGGGAACTATCGTATGTGCAGACACAGTTGAGGATGTTAAGGCTATCGCAAAGATGGGACCGAATCTTATTGTGGCAGAGCCAACAGACCTTATCGGTACAGGCCAGACAAGTGACAGCAACTACGTTATAGAGACAATAAAGACTGTTCGTGAAATCAATCCTGACATCATGGTTCTTCAGGGTGCAGGTATCTCCAACGGTCAGGACGTTTATAATACAATCAAGCTCGGTGCACAGGCAACAGGAACAACAAGCGGAATTATGAAATCTGACAGACCCTATGAAATGGTTGAGGAGATGCTGTTTAACCTACGCAAAGCATGGGACGAATGCAACGGTCGCTGAAAAGCAGCACCGACCGCAAAACGCGACAATGAACAGTGGATGTGCCATATTTGAATGGCGGACAATATCTCTTTGACTGTTTAATGTAGAAATTCGCCATAACGAATTTCAGATGTTAAGCGTTTTGCTATCCACGAACTTCACCCTCGCAGTACCTATGTACAGCTTCGGGCAAGCCCCAAGGGGTTCAGTTCGTAAATTCTGTACTACTTTTCAGCAACCTCCTAAGCGTTCGCTGGAAAGAAGAAAACCCATAAAACACGAAAAGGAATACATAACTATGAAAAAAGAAGCACTTGAAATGGCAAAACAGGCTTACATAACCGAAAGTGAATGTATCGCTGAAATGGCGAATTATTTCGACGAGGAAGCTTATGCAAAAGCAGTTGAGCTTCTCAAAAATGCCGAAAGAATAGGTACAAGCGGCTGCGGTCACAGCGGAATTATCTGTCAGCATTTTGCACACCTTATGTGTTGCATTGAGCAGCCGGCAAGATTTATTTCCCCCGCAGAGGGTCCCCATGGAGCAACAGGCTTTTTGCAGCAGGGCGATGTAATGGTTTTTGCATCACGCGGCGGAAAAACAAAGGAGCTTATGGTACTTGTAGATATCTGTAAAAAGAAGGGCGTAAAGATTATAACCGTTACGGAAAATCTTGAATCACCCCTTGCAGAGGCGGCAGATGTTGTACTTAAGCAGTATGTAAACCGTGAAACGGACAAGTATAATTGTCAGGGAACAACATCATCTACCTCACTGGCAGTAATTTTCCACGTTCTGCAGACAATGCTTATCGAGGAAACAGGGTTTAAGAATGAGCAGTTTGCTCTCGTTCACCCCGGCGGAGCAGTTGGTGAAAGACTTAATAAATAATATATATTTTTTTAGGAGGATTTAATCATGGAATTTAAAGTATTTCAGAAAGAATTGGAAGTACAGTCAAGAGGCTGGATTCCCACATTCCACGACATTTCAAAGGAAGTTATGGAAATCGTAAAGGCATCAGGTATTAAGAACGGTACATGTACAATTGCATCTCACCATACAACATGTTCAGTTATGGTTCAGGAATGTTCACATGACATTGATTCATTTGACCTTGAGTATTTGCAGCATGACCTTCTCGATATTATGAGAAAGATGATTCCCGACTTTGCAGAGGAGCATCAGTACCGTCATCCCGGTCCTATTCACTCACAGTTCGGCAGATACGTTAACGAGCCCGGTGATTATACAAGCATGAATACTGACGGACATCTCCGCAGCGTATTCTTCGGCAGAAGCGAAGCTATGACAATTAAGGACGGCGTTCTTGACGGCGGCGAGTTTGCTCATGTATATTTCATTGACTGGGACCATGTTCGTGCAAGACGCAGACAGATTAACGTAACAGTTATGGGTACAACAGGTGATGTTGAAGATAGAAAGTGGAATAACGGCGAGGTTATTGACACAGGCCGTAAGTACACCGCAGAAGAAAAGGCGTACGACGTTCACTATGACCTTCAGCTTAAGAGATAAATAATAACCCCGGCTTAAACGCATACAAATCTCATTCAGTGTAAAAGCGGAGTGGGGTTGGTATGCGTTTTGTTTTGAAAATAAGGAGCGCGTATAGACAATGTTATATCTTTTAGACACAGCAAATCTTGAGGCAATAAAGCACTGTAATGAATATTATCCCCTTTCAGGTGTTACAACAAACCCCTCTATCATATCAGCAGAAAACACAGATTTCTGGGAGTTAGTTACAGGAATCAGAAAAATTATCGGCGATGAAAAAATGCTTCACGTGCAGACTACCCAGAAAACAGCAGCGGCTATTGTGAAAGAGGCAAAGCTGCTTAAGGAAAGAATCGGCGGTAACTTCTACGTAAAAATTCCCATTGGAGAAGAGGGAATAAAAGCAACGATGGAGCTTAAAAAATTAGGCATTGGTGTTACTGTAACGGCAATATTTACCCCTGCACAGGCACTGATTGCAGCTAAAGCGGGCGCTGATTTTGTTGCACCGTATGTAAACAGACTCGATAACATAATCGGTGACGGATGTGACGTGGCAGCTGAAATTGTGAGCCAGCTTAAAATTTTCGGATATGATTGTAAGGTGCTGGTGGCAAGCTTTAAAAATGCAGAGCAGGTACATAAATGTGCGTCCGTAGGATGTCACAGTGTCACAGTATCGGCAGGTATTTTGAAAACGGTTATTTCCCATCCTATGACAGATGCCGCAATCCAGGGCTTTGACAGAGATTGGGCAGCAATTTACGGTGATAAGACAATTATGGAGCTTTAAAGGCTGCTGAAAACTTTAGAACGGCATAATACATAGACGTGAAAAGAGGTATGACAAATGTCATACCTCTTTGTTGTTTACACGGCTTTATATTCCGAAAAACTGTTTCGCATTTTCTGTGGTAATCTCTTCAACAAGGGAGGGGGAGACACCTTTTATCTGCGCTATCTTTTCTGCAACAAAGTGAATATTAAGACTGCTGTTGCGTTCGCCGCGATGCGGAACAGGGGAAAGATAGGGTGAGTCCGTTTCAATCACCAGATTTTCCAGCGGTATAAATTTTACCGCTTCTACGGTACGTACATTGTTCTTGAATGTGACCGTACCGCCAATGGCTATGGTAAGTCCCATATTAAGTACAATTCGTGCCGTTTCAACGCTTTCGCTGAAGCAGTGCATCAATGCACCGCCACCACGGTATTCACTGCGCAGAATATCAAGAGTATCCTTACAGGCATCACGGCAGTGAATTACAAACGGAAGATTAAGCACGCGTGCTATGTCAATCTGCCGTGCAAAGGCATCGCGCTGAGTTTGCCGGTCAGTATAATCGTAAAAGTAGTCCAGTCCGATTTCACCGATTGCCTTAACCTTAGGGTGCTTTGCAAGTAACCTGATGGCGTTGTATCCGTCATCATTCATATCCTGTGTATGGTTTGGATGAATGCCTGCAGCCGCGTACATAAACTTATATTTTTCTGCCAGTGCGATACTTTTTTTAGTCGTTTCAATGTCACAGCCGGCATTGAGTATATATCCTACGCCGTTTTCCCTCATTGTCGACAGAAGTGAATCTCTATCAGGGTCAAATTTTTTGTCATAGTAGTGCGCATGGGTGTCAAAAAGCATCAGCAAACTTCACTTCCCAATTCCATGTCGTCAGACGGAGAAATTATAGAGAGCTGATTATCGTTAGATGCGCACAGTATCATGCCGTAGCTATCTTCACCGCAAAGCTTGACAGGCTTGAGGTTAGCCACGATTACTACCTTTTTGCCGATAAGCTCCTCAGGCTCGTAGAACTGCGCAATGCCGCTTACAACCTGACGCTTTTCGTAACCGAGGTCAAGCTGTAGTTTAAGGAGCTTTTTAGCTTTCTTAATCCTCTCGCACTCGATAACCTTTGCCACACGAAGCTCAGTTTTTATAAAATCATCAATGGTGATTTCTTCCTTTGCCTCAGGCTTTTCAATCTGCGGAGCCTGAGCATTAGCTGCTTCCTCCTCGATTGCCTTAAGCTCTGCCTCTACATCTATTCTGGGGAAGAGAACACTTCCCTTTGTAACAGTAAAGCTATCCTGTAAGCCCCATACCTTGGCGCAATTCCAGCCGCTTTCCTTTGCACCGATTTGTGCAAGGATTGCCGGTGTGGTGCGTGTCATTACAGGAGAGATAAGCTCAGACGCAATACGGATTGCCTCGCAAAGGTTATACATAACAGTTTCAAGTCTGTCTTTTTTGCTCTCGTCCTTCGCCAGTGTCCAGGGAGTAGTTTCATCAATATATTTGTTAGTACGGCTGATGAGCTTCCAAATCTCAGCAAGCGCAGAGGAAAACTGGTAGGAATCCATAAGCGCCTCAACCTTGGCGGGAGTTTCCTTTGCCAGAGTTATAAGCTCGCCATCCATGGTATCTGCTACGTTCATGTTACGGCAGGTGCCGCCAAAATACTTCTCAACCATGCTTACAGTTCTGCTTACAAGGTTACCAAGGTCGTTTGCAAGGTCGGAATTTATACGGTTAATAAGTGCCTCGTTATTGAACACTCCGTCTGCACCGAAAGGCATTTCGCGCATAAGGAAATAACGGATTGCATCTACGCCGTACTTCTCTACGAGCTTTACAGGGTCTACGACGTTACCCTTTGACTTACTCATTTTACCGCCGTCAAGGAGTAACCAGCCGTGTCCGTAAACCTGCTTGGGCAGCGGCAGGTCGAGAGCCATCAGCATAGCAGGCCATATGATTGAGTGGAAACGTACAATTTCCTTACCAACCAGATGAACGTCTGCGGGCCAGTACTTTTTGAAGTCAGCATCGTCGTCACTGAATGCACCCAATGCGTTGATATAGTTTGTAAGGGCGTCAAGCCATACATATACAACATGCTTGGGGTCAAATTCTACAGGAATACCCCAGTCAAAGCTTGTTCTGGATACACACAAATCCTCAAGTCCGGGAATAAGGAAGTTGTTAAGCATCTCATTCTGGCGGATTGCAGGCTGGAGGAAATCGGGATTGTTCTTAATCAGGTCAATAAGCCTATCCTGATATTTCGAAAGACGGAAGAAATAGCTTTCCTCCTTTGTCTTTTCAACACTTCTTCCGCAGTCGGGGCATTTTCCGTCAACAAGCTGATGCTCCGTCCAGAAGGATTCACAGGGAGTACAATACCAACCCTCGTACTCGCTCTTATAGATATCACCCTTTTCATAAAGAGTGTTGAATATTTTCTGAACAGCCTTTACGTGCATTTCATCAGTGGTGCGGATAAACTTATCATTGCTTATATCCATAAGCTTCCACAAATCTTTAATACCGCTTACGATATTGTCAACATATTCCTGCGGAGAAACACCGCGTTCCTCGGCAATACGCTGAATCTTCTGTCCGTGCTCGTCAGTTCCGGTGAGGAACATTACATCATATCCCTGTGCGCGCTTGTAGCGTGCAATGGTATCTGCAGCAACAGTACAGTAGGAGTGACCTATATGAAGCTTGTCACTGGGATAGTATATCGGTGTGGTGATATAGAATTTTTCCTTTGCCATTGTAATCATAGCCTTTCTTTATGGATTGTTAAGAGCTATATTTAGCCCTGATTTTCTCAAGAGTTTGCG
>SVJI01000157.1 GCA_015069065.1 Oscillospiraceae bacterium
TGTCACTGAGCTTACATATACAGCATTATCGGGTATGTCAGCTAAAGTTTCTGCTAAATCCGCCTTACTGTATGCTATGATATAGGGCACCTTTTTCTCATTAAATATGTCAATCAGCACCTTATCTTGTTCAGAGATGCCACGCTGTGCATCACATACCAAAGCTGCGGCATCGACAGTTTCAAGAACCTTTCTTGTATTTTCAATACGCTTTTCCCCAAGAATACCTTTATCATCAAACCCCGGAGTATCCACAAGCATTACAGGACCAAGTGGCAAAAGCTCCATCGCTTTCCTCACTGCATCGGTGGTCGTTCCCTGCACCTCGGACACTAACGATACACTCTGCCCTGTAACGGCATTGACAAGACTTGACTTTCCTGCGTTGGTACAGCCAAAAAAACCAATATGCACTCTTTCCCCTGTACTTACCTGATTTAAATCCATTTCTCAGTAGTCCTCTCCATCAGTTATGACATTTGAATATGCCGTTTTTACATTAACCTTATCTATTCTTCCAATTTTGCCTGAAAGAGCGCTGATTACCTCCTGCGGAGCATCCATGGCTATAGATATTATGCTGATATTCTTTCTTCGGTACGGAATACCCATTCTGCCGATTATATATCTTCCATACTCGTGCAGAAGCTCGTTAAGAGGTGCTACAGAATCCTCGGATTCCACTATTATAGAAAGCAGTGCTACTCTAGACTCCATGACAATTCCCCTCAATTTTTAGGATTGACAATATCTCGCCAATCAAGGTCGCCGCGTTCAAGACCGTGTATAAGAACCTCCGCGGTAGCTACATTAGTGGCGAGCGGTACATTATGCACGTCGCAAAGTCTGAAAAGCGCACTTACATCAGGCTCGTGCGGCTGTGCCGTCAGCGGGTCACGGAAAAACAGCACCAAATCGATTTCGTCATACGCAATATGAGCGCCAATCTGCTGGTCTCCGCCCTGCGGACCTGAAAGAAATCTGTGGACATCCAGTCCTGTTGCTTCAATTATAAGTCCGCCTGTAGTGCCTGTAGCAAACAGCTTATGCTTTGAAAGAATACCTTTGTATGCAATGCAAAACTGTACCATCAATTCCTTTTTCTTATCATGTGCAATTAAAGCGATGTTCATCTTATGTAGTTCTCCTTTTCAAGGGTCACCGTTGCCGCAAGCACACACAACTGTCCCTGCTGACAGGTAACCGAAACCTGCGGCGGCAAGGATGCCTTAGACGCATATTTTGCCAAAACCGCAGAAACCTCTTCCCTCATTTTCTCCAATGTCTTATTATTCGACACATTCATTCTATCATTTTTTATTACAGATTTCAATCTGTTTTTTGCATCTGCCCTTGAAGAAGGCGATATTTTTGAAAAAAATCTTCTCATGTCACGCCCCCCGCACTTTAGAAAACAATTTACCGAGCAGATTTTGTTTCATTTTCATAAGCTCCACTTCCTCACCGTTAAGGCGGCGGGCAATGTTTCTGTATGCCTGTCCCGCTGCTGATGAGTGCATTGAAGAAACATATTCACCTGTATTTGCAGCGATGATTATATCCTCGTCATCAGGTACAACACCCAACAAATCAATTGCCAGAATATCGAGCATATCCTCAATGCCCAGCATGCTTCCCTTTTCAACCATTCTGGGGCGGAGCTTATTTACTATAAGCTTTATATCACGGATGTCATGCTTTTCCAAGAGACCTATTATCCTGTCCGCGTCACGCACACTGGAAACCTCGGGCATGGCAACCACAATCGCCTTTTTTGCAGCGGCAACCGCATTTTCAAATCCCTGTTCTATTCCTGCAGGACAGTCAATCAAGATATAGTCAAAGCTGTCCTCCATCTGGCGGACAAGATGTTTCATCTGTGTTGTTGTAACGGCATTCTTATCTCTGGATTGTGCCGCAGGCAGCAGAAACAATCCGTCAAACCGCTTGTCCCTTACAAGCGCCTTGTTATATGTACAGCGATTTTCCGTAACGTCTACCAAATCATATACGATTCTGTTCTCAACGCCCATAATGACATCCAGATTACGAAGTCCTATATCTGTATCTATCATAACAACCTTTTTTCCCGAAAGTGCAAGTGCCGCACCTATATTTGCTGTAGCGGTTGTTTTTCCCACACCGCCTTTTCCGCTTGTTATAACTATTACTTCACTCATTGGTTAAAGCATTCCTTTCAACGATAAAATTCAGTTGTATTCTATCATAAATTCGACTGTCGGTCTATATTAAATTCACAAACACTGCAAGATTATTTCGCCGTTTTCCTCCAAGGCAACTGCACATCCGACATTTTCTGTCGTTTTGTTGTAAGAACAGACTTTTCCTATCCTTATCTGCGAGGGCTGCATATAGGTTGAATAAACCCTGCCTTTTCCCAAAACATGAGCTACCCCTCTCAACGCACCTAATACTGTGATGTTCCCGCGCGCTTTCACACACGCTCCGGGGTTAACATCTCCGTATATAATTACATCTCCCCTGCCTGTAACGGTTTCACCGCTTCGCAGGGATTTATTTATAACAAGGCAGATTGCTTCGTTTTCCTCCAGAGAATAGTTTATCTGTTCCTTTGAAAGCCTGTGCTTTTTCTCCAGAATCGCTCCCTTGCCGAAAAGCTTTACCAGCTCTTTTGAAAGGCGCATTTCCTCGTTATAGCTCAGCTTTATTCCGCTGTAGGATATTTTAATATCTGTATCACGAAAAAAGCTGTCCATTTTCTGCAGACTTTCAAGAGCCTGTGAAAAATCCTGTTCTGCCCCGAAGCAAAGCTCTATTTTACCACCGTGACCTTTCACACAAAGCTGCTGCATTTATACCCTCCCAGATTATATTGCCTACTAGCGAGTAAGCACATTTGTCCTTATATCGTTTTCATCTGTATCTTCAAAATAACTGTCTACTACTTTTCTTACAGCCTGCGCCACATTTGAGCCGCTGCCTGCCTTTTCAACAATACAGGCAATGGCT
>SVJI01000158.1 GCA_015069065.1 Oscillospiraceae bacterium
AGCCGCATCATGGTGGGGTAAGGTAAAGACTAATGTTCAGCTTTTCGCCATTATTTTTTCCATGCTTCTGTGCGCAGTAGGCAAGGCAGAGATTGCAGGGGTTTTAATATGGATTGCCGCTATATTCACCGTAGCAAGCTGGGTTGCATATATCTTTGAAAATATAACTGTTTTCAAGGATGAAAAATAAGGAGATGTCTGAAATGGAACACTTACGTGTATGTGTCCGAATCAGTAAAGACGCAATAATTCATAACATAAATCAAATAAAAAAATTAGTTCCCCCGAGCACAAAGCTGATGCCTGTAATCAAGGCAGACGGCTATGGTCACGGTGCTTTTAACATGGCAAGTGTATTGGAAAATTCGGCGGATTATTTTGCCGTTGCCATTATTGAGGAAGCGCTCGAACTCAGAAACTGCGGTATAAAAACCCCCATAATGCTTCTGGGGTACACCGCCCCTGTATATTTTAAAGAGGCTATCGAAAATGATATAACTGTGACAATTCTCACACTTGAAGATGCACAGGAAATTTCCGATACAGCGGGGAAGATGGGTAAAACTGCCAAAATACATATCCCTGTCGATACTGGGATGTCGCGAATTGGTTTCACCTCCGATGAAGCGGGGGCAGATTTAGTTTCAAAAATTGCCTCCATGGATAATCTTTTACTTGAGGGTGTATTTACTCATTTTGCAACCGCAGATGAAAGAAATAAGGATTTTACAAAGCTTCAGGCAAAGAGGTTTGAGCAGTTTAGAAATCTGCTTACCTCACGTGGTGTAAACGTTCAGCTTTACCATTGTGCAAACAGTGGGGCAATTATGCAGCATGGAGAGTTTTCTTTTGACATGATGCGCCCTGGCATTATTCTCTACGGACTTTATCCGTCGGATGAGGTTGACAGGTCTGTTATTGACCTCTGCCCTGTCATGGAACTAAGGGCGAGGGTGGCTTTTGTAAAGACTATTAAAAAAGGTGATTGTGTCAGCTATGGCTGTACATTCACCGCGCCGCGTGATATGAAAGTTGCAACTATTCCTGTGGGATATGCCGACGGTTACCCGAGACTTCTTTCCAACAAGGGCAGAGTTATTGTAAACGGCAGCTATGCGCCTATAGTGGGGAGAATCTGCATGGACCAGTTTATGATAGATGTCACCAATGTGGAAAATGTCAATGTGGGTGACGAGGTTGTTTTAATGGGAAAAAGTGACGGACTTAGTATCAGCGCGGACGAAATTGCAAGTTACGCCGGCACGATAAATTACGAAATTGTATGCGGCATAAGTAAACGAGTGCCGAGGGAAGTGATAGATTGAAAAACAAAACAGTATTTGTATGTAAAGAGTGTGGAAATGAATCTGCCAAGTGGATGGGCAAATGCCCTGCCTGCGGTACATGGAATTCGATGATTGAAGAGGTTGTTGAAAAAACGTCGTCTGCCCAAGTCAGGAAAAAAGTTTCTCCTGTACTGATTAACGAGGTTTCTACCCAAGAGGGTGAAAGATGCAGTGTGGGAAGCAGTGAGCTTGACAGAGTTTTGGGCGGAGGAATTGTAAAAGGCTCATTGGTACTGTGCGGAGGTGAGCCGGGAATCGGTAAATCAACGCTTCTTCTGCAGGTGGCAAAGCACGCATCAGGTGCAGGTAAGGTTCTGTATGTATCGGGCGAAGAATCGGATAAGCAGATTCGCCTGCGTGCAGAGCGGCTTAACGCAATTTCCGATTCGCTCTATGTCCTTAACGAAACGGATTTAGACTCCATACTTTCAGCTATAGAGTTACTTAACCCCTCTTTTGTAATTGCGGACTCCATACAGACTTTCTATTCATCAAATCTTACGTCAGCACCGGGAAGCGTGGGACAGGTAAGGGAATGTACCCTTAAGTTTATGGAGCTTGCCAAAAGTAAGGGTATAACTATATTTATCGTAGGTCATGTAACTAAAGAGGGTGCCATTGCAGGGCCAAGAGTTCTGGAGCATATGGTTGACTGTGTGCTTTACTTTGAGGGGGAGCGCCACCAGAGCTACAGAATAGTCCGTGCAGTAAAAAACCGCTTTGGTTCAACAAATGAGATAGGCGTATTTGAAATGACAGATTCGGGCTTAGTCGATGTTCCCAATCCGTCTTTAATGCTCCTTTCGGGGAGACCTGTTGATGCACCTGGATCTGCAATTGTGTGTTCTGTCGAGGGGACACGTCCCATTCTGGCGGAAATTCAGGCACTTGTTTCTAAAAGCAGCTTTGCCATACCAAGACGCATGGCATCGGGTGTAGATTTTAACAGGGTTTCTCTTATTATGACCGTTCTTGAAAAACGCATGGGACTTAATCTGGGAGATCAGGATGCATATGTAAATGTCACAGGGGGGATAAAGCTTGACGAGTCTGCGACAGATTTAGCAATCGCCTGTGCCATAGCGTCCAGCTTCCGTAACGAGCCTCTTCCCGACGACATGGCATTTTTCGGTGAGATTGGACTCACCGGTGAAATACGCACCGTAACTCAGGCGGCACGCAGAATTGCAGAAATTGAGAAAATGGGATTTAAGCGTTGTATGCTGCCCTTTGACTGCCTTGGCAGTGTGGATAAATGCGAAAACATTCAGCTCGTGGCGGTGCGTTCCCTTTCGGATGCGCTCAGATATATCAAGGAGTAATTTTATGAGTAAAACTGTATTTATAACGGGAAGCTCCCGCGGTATAGGTGCGGCAATTGCGAAGCTTTTTTACCATAACGGATATAATGTTGCGATAAATTATAACAAAAGTGAGGAAGAGGCAGCTACACTTAGCAAACTGCTTTCGGGCAGTCTCCTTTTAAAAGGTGACGTTTCTAAGGAAGACGATGTAAAGGAAATGATAGCAAAGACAGTTTCTCATTTCGGAAGTATTGATGTCCTTGTAAATAACGCAGGAATTTCGGTGGTGAATCTTCTTACCGACA
>SVJI01000015.1 GCA_015069065.1 Oscillospiraceae bacterium
TTCTCGCACGCACATACAAAGCTTCATCGCCTCTGTCACTTTTTCCACAAACAGCGGAGACAAATCCCGAACCCTCATCGCTGTAGCAAGAGGGCACATCCCTCTGCCGCGTACATCCATGATTATTTTCAAATCTTCACCCCGACGAGCATAGGGCACCAGCGGAAATATTCTGCACGAAAGAGGGCGCAGTTTTCTGTCGCACTCCCCTGTACAGGTGAATAAATCCACACTCTTTCCGCCGTCATATGTAAAATCAATGTCATATATTTTTCCCCATTTTGGCATGGGATTATACATGATACGCTCCTCCGGAAAAAGATACATCCCTGTAATTTCATCCGTAACAACGCAGCACGCCCCGTCGCATAGCTGGCCGCAATCTACACTGAGGGGTGTCACATTTTCAAGCATTTTATACAGTCTGTCATAGAACATCTTTACATCAACACTAGTTTTCACAAATGCCTCCAAGTTTATTATTAGATATAAATTACTTTAAATCATTATAGCACAGGTTTCTTTCATTCGCAATACTAAAAGTTACATGTATAAAACAAATAAAATTTACCAATAATTTTTAAAAAAAGTATTGCATTTGTCTTCATGTTATGCTAAAGTAAAGAAGTATGACAATCGTATTTTACGGAGGTGTAGAAAATGAAGCTGGCATTTACCATTGTTTATATTGTAGTGGCACTTTTGCTTACAGTTATTGTTTTGTTCCAGAAAGGTAAGGACCCCAGATCAGCGGGCGCTGTTATGGGTAACTCCGGAGATACTTTCTTCTCTAAGAACAAGTCAAACACACGTGAGGGTATGCTTGAAAAGCTGACAGCTGTTTTTGCGGTTCTTTTCATTATCCTTTCAGTTGTGCTTTCTTTGGATTTGTTAAAATAAACAATACTGCTTGGGTGCTTTCTTTGGAAAGCACCTTTATTTTTTTGATTGTAGGTGATATTTTTGCATAAGGAGAAAATCTCCGCTTTTGTAAACAGTAAGGAATATGTCCCCATGTCCAGGGAAAATATTGCCGTGCTTCTTTGTGTACCGCAAAACGACATGAGCGAATTTAATAAAATAATTGATGAGCTTATTGATGAGGGCATCATTATCGTAGGGCGCAAAAAGCGCTGTTTCAGTGCAAAATCAATGGGACTTATACAGGGAGAATTTCGTTCTACGACTAAGGGCTTTGGTTTTGTAACTGACGATAGTGGTGACATACACATTTCCTCCGAAAATGTAAACGGTGCATTGAACGGTGACACTGTCCTTGTCAAGCTCAAAAAATCTGCAATGCATGAAAGAAACCGCGAGGGAGTTATACTACGTGTTCTGACACGCTCTAACCGCACTGTTGTGGGTATATATACTCAGGAACGCGGGTACGGGATATTAACTCCTGATAATCAAAAGCTCCCTGACGAAATTTTTGTAATGCAGCGCGATAGTCTCGGCGCACTTAACGGACAAAAGGTTGTGTGCCAAATTACCGAGTATGATTCCCCCACCACTTCCCTCTCCTGTAAAGTTGTCGAGGTGCTGGGATTCCCCTACGATTTCGGTGTGGATGTGCTTTCTGTAATAAAAAGCTACGATTTTTCCACCGAGTTTCCAAAGGACGTAATTGCAGAGTCAGAGCAGGTTGCAAAAATCAATCATGAGGATTTGGAGGAACGTCTTGACCTGACGGATTCTACCATCATTACCATAGACGGAGAGGATACCAAGGATATTGACGATGCTGTATCTGTGGAAAAAACCGCTTCCGGCTACAGACTTGGTGTTCATATCGCAGATGTCAGTAACTATGTAAAGCCCGGCTCGAAGCTTGATATCGAGGCCTATGCACGCGGAACCAGTGTGTACCTCGCTGACCGTGTTATACCTATGCTCCCTGTAAAGTTGTCTAATGACATATGTTCACTTAACGAGGGCGTTTTGCGCCTTACCATGTCGGCGATAATGGATTTTGATAATGACGGCAATCTTACAAATGCTTCATTTCATAAGTCATATATCAAAAGCGCCAACCGCATGACATATAATAATATCCGTCTTTTGATTGAGGAAAAGCCCGCCGACCTTTGCGAAAAATATAACCACCTGTTTCCCATGCTCGATGCGATGTACGAGCTTTATATGTTACTGGCAGAAAAAACGAAAGAGCGAGGAAGCATTGACTTCAATATTCCCGAGGCAAAGGCAGTATTTGATAAAAACGGAAAGACCACTGACATTGTACTTCGTGAAAGCTCCTTTGCAAATAAAATAATCGAGGAATTTATGGTTGCGGCAAACAGTGCCGTTGCAAAATTTCTCTGGGAGAAAAATATTCCGTCTATTTACCGTGTTCATGATATTCCTAATCAAGAAAGACTTGAAAATACTTTAAATTTCATATATAATATGGGTTACGGACAATCCCGCGACATTCATAAAATAATAGAGCTGGTGAAAGGAACTCCGCAGGAAGCCGCCTTTTCCACAATGCTGCTTCGAAGCATGGCAAAGGCAAAGTACAGCAGTCAAAACGACGGACATTACGGTTTGGGGCTTGAAAATTACTGTCATTTCACCTCGCCTATCCGCAGATATCCTGACCTTGTGTGCCACAGGGCATTAAAGGCTGCCATTGAAAATGATAAGAAAACAAAGGCAATGCTTAAGCCATTCGTGGAGGAAGCCGCCATACAAAGCAGTGAGCGCGAAAACGCAGCTGCAATGTGCGAGCGCGACACACTCGACATCAAAAAGGCTGAATATATGGAGAAGTTTGTCGGTCAGGAATTTGAGGGTGTTATTTCATCAGTTACTGGATTTGGTTTCTTCGTAATGCTTCCCAACACAGTGGAGGGACTTGTAAGACTTGAAACACTCCGCGACGATTATTACGTTTTTGAGGAAAAAACCTTGTCGCTTTACGGTGAACGCTCGGGGCATACCTTTACTATCGGTGATGTTGTAAAGGTAAAGCTCGCCGCCGCAAGTAAGGTTTCACGCAGAATAGATTTCATACTTCTTGAAGGAGGAAGTAACAGTGGCAGAAAAAGAACAGAGAAAGCTTCTCGCTCAAAACAGAAGCGCTCATCACGAGTTCTTCATAGAAGAAAAGTACGAGGCAGGCATTGAGCTTTTCGGAACAGAGGTTAAGTCAATCCGAATGGGAAAGGTCAATCTGAAAGAGAGCTATTGCGAAATCGAAAAGGGCGAAATGTTTATCCACGGAATGCATATATCTCCGTACGAAAAGGGAAATATATTCAACCGCGACCCTTTACGTCCAAAAAGAATACTGATGCACAAACGCGAGATAATGAAGCTCTTAGGCACTGTAAAACAAAAGGGGCTGACTCTTATACCCCTTGACATCTACCTTAAAGGACAGCGTGTAAAAATGACAATCGCCGTCGCCAGAGGTAAGAAGCTTTACGACAAGCGCGACGATGCCGCTAAAAGGGATGCAGGCAGAATGATTGAAAGAACGCTCAAAACCGTTAACACACGCTAAAGGCGTCATAATTAGCCAATAATTACTATTGACAAGTTAATATTCTATAATATATACTAATTGTTGCCGCGCTTTTGCGGCATTACATGGGGGCGTACCGGTTTCGACGGGGATGTTGAAGCATGGGAAGCGAGCCGCAGTGGGAACTGCGTTAAAATCCCGAATTTTAAATTTAAACGCTAACAATAATTTAGCTTACGCTGCCTAATTAGGCGGCCGTTCTTACCGGGAGGACCACGGCTCGGATAAGAGCGTCACACAGTGGTGAACGTGACATGGTTAAGCTTTGCGCCATGCATGACAAATGAAGCTACTAAAACCGTATGGGCTGTCACTTGCCTTGCGGCGGAGGGAATGAGTAAGAAGTGACTGCGCTCGGAGATGCCTGTGTGAATATGTTTTCGGACAGGGGTTCAACTCCCCTCGCCTCCACCATCGAAAAACACAGATACGGACCTTTAGGTTTGTTTCTGTGTTTTTTGCTTTTGAGGGGAGTTGAACCCTAAGAGGGCAACGAGCGTAAAAAACGATTGATAATCGTTTTTAGCGAAGTTGGTGCGCAGACGGGTACTGCAATCTTTTTCATGTAATTTATTGACCTTTACGATAAAATGATGTATAATTATACAGGAAATTTATTTGTTTTAAATCAGGGAGTGATTTGTTTGAAGAAAATTGCACTGATTGTTAACTTTGATAAGGAAAATGCACTCACCGTTGCCAGTAGGTTAATCCGCCTTTTAGAGGGCAAGGCTAAGGTGTATTGCAGTAAAGAGGATGCGCAAATTCTGCCAGCTAACGCTACAGAAAGTGATGAGGAATTATTCTCCATCTGTCCTGTTGCGGCGGTTCTTGGCGGTGATGGAACGATAATCGCTGCTGCAAAAAGATGTGCCCCATATAAAAATATACTCGTTGGTATAAATACAGGAAATCTGGGATACCTTTCAACTATAGAAAGCACTCACCTTGAGGAGGCTGCGGAGCTTTTATGCAGTGACAGCATACATTACGATGATAGATATATGCTATGCGCTCGGGTTTATTCAAATGGCAGGGAGATTGCCTGCCACCATGCACTTAACGAGGTTGTTATCAGCCGTGCGTCTAATTCGCGCCTGATGAATTTTACTGCCTACAGTGATGGAAAAACCCTTTGTCACTACAGGGCAGACGGCATGATAATAGCAACGCCTACAGGCTCTACCGCATACTCTCTTTCTGCCGGCGGACCTGTCCTTTCCCCTGATGCTGATGCGATGCTTATAACACCTATCTGCCCGCACATGCTTCGGGCACGCAGCATCGTTCTGCCGCCTGAGATTATCACTATCAAGGCGGATTCTAAAACGGAGCTTTCAATAGACGGACAGATTTTTGAATCACTCGATACTGCGGACTACATCACAGTTGAAAAATCATACTACACTGCACGATTGGTACACAATAAGGAGCTTAGCTTCTATGACATACTTCAAACAAAACTTTGATAAAGAGGTTTTTGATAAATGAGAAACAAACGACACGACGCTATTCTTTCACTTATAAAGGAAAACAGTATTGAAACCCAACAGGACCTGACTGTAGCGCTTGCATCTGTGGGATTTGACGTAACACAGGCAACAGTTTCTCGTGATATTAAGGAACTGCGGCTTTTAAAGCGCCTTAATGATGAGGGACGTTATGTGTATGCCCACAACGCAGATGGAGATAACAGCGGCATTTCTGACAAGATGTCAATTATCCTGTCTAAAAGTATCGTCAAAATTGATTATGCACTTAACACCATTGTCATAAAAACTCTGGCAGGAATGGCACAGGGTGCAGCAAGTGTTCTCGATGCCATGCATTTTTCCGAGTGTCTTGGCTCTATTGCAGGCGATGACACGATTTTTGTTACCATGCGCAGTGAATACGCTGCACAGAAGCTGTGTAAGAAATTAAAAAATATTACTAATTAAGGAAGACTGGCTATGTTAGTTCAGCTTGATATTGAAAATATTGCTGTAATAGAACGCGCATCCATAGAGTTTGACAGCGGTCTTAATGTAATAACAGGAGAAACAGGTGCAGGTAAATCACTCCTGATAAATGCACTGAACATGGTTTTAGGTGCCCGCAGTGCCCGCGACCTCATACGTGAGGGCGCTGATTTTGCGAGGGTGGGCGCCGTTTTCTTCTGCCCTGAATGTGACGAGCTTTTAAAAGATTCTGATGTTGCTACTGATGAGGGTAACATTATCATATCAAGAAAGCTTTACCGCGACGGCAGAAATATATGCCACATAAATCAAACTGCAGTTACTGTTTCCACACTGCGCAGTATTGGAGAAAAGCTGGTCGTGATACACGGACAGCACGACAGCGGAGAACTGATGGATACATCCACACATATTCACTTTCTGGATGCATTTTCTGAAAACAGAGAGTTACTTACACAATATAGAGAAATCTATCGCGAATACAGACGTGCTGAATCGGAGCTTTCAAAAATGTGTGAGGACGAAGCCGCACGAATAAATGAGATAGACTACCTCGCATACCAGGCTGAGGAAATCGAAAAAGCATCCCTCTCCCCTGATGAAGAAGAGGAGCTTTGCAGCAGAAGAACAATTCTGGAAAATGCAGAATCCCTGCGAATGCATGCAGAAAAAGCCTATTCGCTATTAGGACGTGACGGCGGAGCGAGGGAGCTTCTCCACGGGGCTAAAAAATCACTTGAAAGCCTGTCTGATATTGACAGCACTGTAACAGGCTATGGTGAAAAAGCGGCTGATTTATATTATGAGACTGAGGAGCTTTTACGGGATATATCTACTTATATGTCATCGATTGAGTTTAACGCCGCGCAGCTGGGGGAAATCAACGACAGGCTAGACACCATCAACTCACTTAAAAGAAAGTACAACCTTGATATCAATGGAATAATCGATTTTTACGATAAGGCCTGTGAAAAACTGTTATGGCTGAAATCCTATGACGAAAATAAGGAAAATCTGACTTTGGAGCGTGACAGCTTGCTTGCAAAAGCAAATTCGTTGGCACAGTCTATTTCCGCTCAAAGGCATAAAAGCGCAAAGCTACTTTCTGAAAGGCTCTGTGCGGAGCTTGAAAATCTGGATATGCCAAAGTGCAAAATAGAATTTTCCTTTGAGCCGTGTAACCTTTATGAAAACGGAAATGAACATGTAGAATTTACTATATCAACCAATCCGTCGGAGAAGCCGAAGAGCCTTGCTAAAATTGCTTCAGGCGGTGAAATCAGCAGAGTTATGCTGGCGATAAAGTCTGTATTTTCAGATTTCGATAAAATACCTACCTTGCTTTTCGATGAAATTGATACAGGTGTTTCAGGCAGAGCAGCTGAAAAAATTGCAAACAAGATGCGTACACTGTCAGAAAAATATCAGCTTATCTGTGTAACCCATCTTCCTGTTATCGCCGCTTCGGCAAAGCATCACCTTTCTCTTGAAAAGCAGTTTTGCGAGGATTCATTTAAAACAGTTATACGTAAGCTCTCATATGAGGACAGAGTACATGAAATCGCCCGAATAATAAGCGGCGATAATATAAACGAAATATCACTGAAAAACGCACGACAAATGCTCGGGGAGGGATAATATGGAACAAATAGGAGAAGTTGTGGAACTTCGGGGCAGACAAGCCCTTGTAAGGATACAGCGCACCAGTGCCTGCGGGGAGAACTGCGCACAGTGCAGCGGCGGGTGTAAGCCTACCTCAACAGTGGTTGAGGCAACCAATGGTCTTTCGGCAAAGGTTGGCGATACTGTAAAACTGCAGATGAATTCAGCAAGCTTTCTGCTTCTGGCATTTATTGGGTATATTCTCCCTATTATTGTATGCATCTGCACGTACTTTGCAGTGAAATCCGCAACTAACAACACAGTCATAGCCGATGCAGCTGCTATCGCATCGCTTGTTGGTGTGCTTGTGATATTTTTTATACTCGACAAGCTTCCAAAGAAATCAACTGTTTTTTCAACCAGAATTATTAAAATCATAAGATAAGGAGTTACAACAAATGATAAAGGCATGTATTTTTGATATGGATGGAACCACTGTCAACACGATAAATTCCATTGCATATTTTGCAAACAACGCATTAAACAAAGCCGGTCTTCCCTCAATTGACACAGACACATATAAAATAATGGTTGGTAACGGCGCTAAAGTTCTTGTAGAAAGAATGATTAAAAATGTCGGCGCAGACGAAAAATACTTTGAAGAAGTTGCAAAGGAATATAACACTACATATGATAATGATTTTCTCTACCTTACCGAGCCGTACGACGGAATTATAGACATGCTGAAAAAATTAAAGGATATGGGAATTAAGGTTACCATCCTTTCAAATAAACCACACGCCACAGCAGTAAAGGTTTCAAATGCGTTATTTGCGGATAAACTTGTTGATATATGCTACGGAGCGCGTGACGGCGTTGCACTGAAGCCTGACCCTGCAGGTGTTTTTGAGATAATGGATGAGCTTGGTTTAAATACAGACGAATGTGTGTACATAGGCGATACCTCAACTGATATGAAAACAGGAAAATCCGCAGAGCTTTATACCGTGGGAGTTCTGTGGGGATTCCGAGGCAGACAGGAGCTCGAGGAAAGCGGTGCAGATGCAATCATCTCCCATCCGTCAGAGCTTATTGATATAATAAACAAACTTAATTCATAATTTTGGCAGGAGGAATATTGATATGGACTTTTTCTCAATACTGACACTTATAGGCGGCTTGTCACTGTTCTTATACGGAATGAATGAGATGGGTGACGGCTTGAAAAAGCTCTCCGGCGGTAAACTGGAGAAAATTCTCAGCAATCTCACATCCACAAAGTTCAAGGCGTTTTTCCTTGGATTCGTTGTAACTGCAATAATACAATCCTCCTCCGCAACTACTGTTATGCTGGTAGGTTTTGTTAATGCAGGTATCATGCGTTTGGGACAAACTCTCAGCATAATCATGGGTGCCAACATTGGTACAACCGTTACTTCCTGGCTGCTCAGCCTTTCAGGCATCAGCGGTGACAGCTTTTTTGTACGAATTTTTAAACCCGAATCCTTTACCCCCATTCTGGCTGCAATCGGTATTATAATGACAATGGTGGCACATTCCGACAAGAAAAAGGATATTGGTACTATTTTGCTCGGTTTTGCAATACTGATGTTTGGTATGGAAACCATGAGCGGGTCCATGTCAGGACTTAAAGAGTCTCCCTCTTTTGCAAAAATGCTTATCATGTTCCAGAATCCCATCATGGGCATACTCTCAGGTACAATTCTGACAGCTATAATTCAGTCCTCCTCTGCATCGGTTGGTATTCTGCAGGCACTCGCTCAAACAGGCATAATCCCTGTTTCAACGGCTCTTCCAATCATATTGGGACAGAATATCGGTACAACCATAACCCCGATTTTGTCATCCATAAACGGAAACACTGATTCAAAGAGAGTTGCTCTCGCCTGTCTTTACATTAAAATGATAGGGGTAGTAATTGTTTCAGTTGTTTTCTATCTTCTTCATGCAACGATGAATTTTGCATTTATGGAAATGACTGCGTCACCCTTTAACATCGCAGTTATCCATACTTTGTTCAATATAATTTCAACTATTATACTGATGCCTTTCTGTAGCCTTATTGAAAAGCTTACTATCATGTCTGTACGAACAAAGAAGAACGAAAAGAAAAACGATGCTTTCAGCCCCCTCGACGAAAGATTCCTTTCTATACCGTCCTTCGCTCTTGAAACCTGCCGCAGACTTGTCAGCGAAATGGCTGCGATTACGAAAAAATCGCTCATAGATTCAATTTCATTGATTGAAAATTATGATGAGGAGCTTGCAAGCCAGATTAACACAAACGAGGATGAAATCGACGTTTACGAGGATAAGGCAAGCACGTACCTCCTTAAAATATCTGAACAGGCACTTTCACAAAATGACAGCCGAGAGGTTTCTCAGCTTCTCCACGTAATAGGCGATGTGGAGCGTATTTCCGACCACTCTGTAAACATTCTGGCGGCGGCAAGAGAAATCAATCAAAAGAATGTAGTATTTTCAACTGAAGCTCAGCACGAAATCCTTACCATTGCAAATGCTGTAAGAGAAATCCTTTCTCTGGCGGTAGAGGCACTTGTAAACGAGGATTTGAATGTTGCGAAGAAAATCGAGCCTCTGGAGCAGATTATCGATAAGCTTAATCACAAGATAAGGAAAAACCATATTTCAAGATTGCGTGAGGGTGGCTGCACAATAGAGCTTGGCTTCATCCTGTCAGATATTCTGACCAATTTTGAAAGAGTTGCAGACCACTGTTCAAACATCGCTGTTTGTCTTTTGGAAATTGACAACAACTCATTTGAAACACACGAGTATCTTAATAATGTAAAAGAAACAGGCGCAAACGAATTTTTCGAGTATTACGATATGTATAAAAAGCGCTACACACTTTAAAATTATAAACTAAGAAGGTTCACCCTATGAAACAGAAAAGACTAGTAACAATACAGGATATATCATGCTTTGGAAAGTGTTCCGTAACTGCGGCACTGCCTGTTATTTCTGCACTCGGTACAGAAGCCGTGGTTCTGCCTACTGCGGTCCTTTCTACTCATACGGGAGAATTTTCTGATTACACATTTCACCCGCTGCATGACGAATTTCAGCGCATATCGGACCATTGGAAAAAGCTCGGAATAGAATTTGACGCAATTTATGTGGGCTATATCGGTTCAAACGAGCTTATACAGGCAGTGTCAGACTTTATAGACAGATTTGCAAAAAAGGATACTGTCGTATTTATTGACCCTGCGATGGCAGACAACGGTAAGTTTTATTCAGGACTTGGAGAGGATTATGCACAACGGCTCAAAGAACTGTGCAGAAAAGCACATATAATCTCCCCCAATATGACTGAGGCTATGATTTTATCAGGTCACTCCCCTGCTGACTACAAGGAAAGCGGGAATATCAAAGAAATCGCACATACTCTTTCTGACATCTGCGATAATGTAATAATTACAGGTGTTCATAATAATGACATTATATCAACAGTGGCATACAACAAAGTCACGGATAACTTCACCCGTGCAGATAAGCCAATGTATGACGGAGTATTTTACGGTTCAGGAGACCTGTTCTCCAGTGCTTTTATGGGGATGTACATAAACGGAGCGACACTGGAGGATGCTACGAAAAATGCATCGGACTTTGTAAATGACTGTATTTTAAAAACTCTGGATGAAAGAGAAAAATACTGGTACGGTTTAAAATTTGAGCAGAGTCTGGGAATCCTCACTGAGTATTACAAAGAACTGAAATCCACAAAGCACCTCTCCTAGCAAACTGTGTTTGTTCCGCTTATTTGAGTAAAAAAACACTGTAAATTGTGTATTTTCTCTATATTTAACAATTTTAGGCACTAAACCTTTGTTAATATGTACATTGATTATTTTGTTTTTATGTGTTATTATATAAACAAATTGGACAGATGGTGGTATGAAAATGGAAACAATGGATATTGAACTCTTTTACAGATGCGTGGAGACATACGGTATTCTCCCCGTGCTTTCACAGTTATTCTCAACATTAAAGGTTAACATCGCACTTACCGCACAGACATGCAGCATGTCAATTAAGGACATGGACCTTTCTGTAAGGTCTTACAATGCCCTTATGGCACATGGTGTTAAAGATCTGGGTAAGCTTGTTGACCTCCTTAATTCCGGAAATCTCCGTGATGTAAGGAATCTCGGTGTTAAGAGTGCGAAGGAAATTCAGCTCAAGGCACTGGAATACAGCTACGATGCACTCAACGAGCGCGATAAGAAGAGCTTCCTTGAGAATTTGCTTAAAATCAACTGTGACTAAAAACAACTTACATAGTAACAAAAAAGGAATGGTGTATATCCATTCCTTTTTTGCGTTACATATTTGCGTTATATTTTCCGGGGGTTACTCCCACGTGCTTTTTAAAAACCCGTATAAAGTTCGCATAATCCTCAAAGCCACACGCAATTGCTGTATCGGTGACATTTCTGCCTGATGAAAGAAGTTTCTTCGCCTCAGTTATTCTTCTTGACGTTATGTACTTTGAAACTGTAGTTCCGCAATACTTATTAAAAAGTCTGCAGAGCTGATTAACAGATATATAGGAATTTTCTGCTATTTTCTGCAGTGAAAGCTGCTGCCTGAAATTAAGATTGATGTAATCCATAGCCTTTTTTATTGCTTCACTTCCGCTCGTTTTCCCTCTGCCAATCTGCGAAACGAATGCACTGTTAATCATAATAAGAAGCTGTGTTGCCGTAATATTTTTAATAATATCATCCCCAAAGCTTTCCTCCTTTTCAAGGCGCTTTATATAACTTACAAGGGTGTCAAGTTCCTCTTGCGAAAGGGAAAGCTTATGCGATATATCCGCACCTCTGCTGTAAAAGCAATGCGAAAGGTCTGTCTGTGCAGAAGATTGCGAATATAAAAATTCAGGATGCACCTGCATAACATAACGACAAAATTTTTTGTCCGGATCAAAAGTAATCTTGTGCGCTTCAAACTGATTGATTATAAATAAGTCACCATCGTTAACGTCGTACACCTTATCATTTATCAAAAAGTTCTTCCCACCACTAAGACATAAAAGCACCTCGCAGCAATCGTGAATATGTATGCTTAAGTCAGGATTTTGCTTTTCTGAATAATAAAATCCAAAGCTTTTATTATCGTTCGCGCACTTAACCGCATCGTAGCATTTATCAAATACATATCGCATATTCTCACCTCTTTTGTATTATATCACCTTTAGGTGAAATTTGCAACAAAAACAGTAAATATTGCAATAACATTGCAATATTTGTATGGTATAATTAAAATAGTCAATTAGTATAGGAGGTGGCATTTTGCTTACTTTAAAAGTTCTCGACAAGAACAAAGAAGTGTTATCTTCTGCGCAGGGAAAGAGTGTTTCTCTTAATTATGACGCATTGTATAATGAGGGTGACTCCATTCGCATTGGAAGTAACACTGATACCTTTATTGCAGTAAAGTTTGATGAAACACTGGAAGAAAGTATAATATTCTGTCCTGGAAAAAGCTTTGAATTTTTCATCCCGCAGGAAGCCGTTTTGAAAGGTTGCTATGATCCCGCAGCTTTTAGCGGTGATAAGCATATTATATGCGCGCGTGAAATAAGCGATGAAGAGGCTTATTCATATAGAAAAATATCACTTAATTCACACGATATTCACGGAAAATCAAGGACATTCCCGCACGCATCGGCAAACTTTGTAACGAGGGAAAATCCTTGTTTTTACGCACGTAATGCTATTGATGGTGTAATTCATAATGAATCACACGGTTTATTCCCCTATCATTCATGGGCAGGCGGTGCGCGGGAGGATTTGGAATTTTTACTTGACTTTGGCAAAAAGGTTTTAGTTGATAAGATTGTATTTTACCTCCGTGCAGATTTTCCGCACGATACATATTGGAAAAACATTGACGTTGAATTTTCCGATGGTAGCATTGAACACGCAGAATTCCGTGAAACTGTCGACGGACAGCTTCTTTCTTTTGAAGCAAGGGAAACTACATTTATTAAGCTTATAAACTTCAAACAGGCAGTCTTCCCCCTTTCATGGGCAGCACTGACACAGATTGAAGTTTTTGGTAATTATATTAAGGAGGATTATAGTAAAATGGAAGTTAGACAGGCATCAAACGCAAAAGACGTAAAGCACTACACAACAGAAAGACTCAGAGAGGAGTTCCATATCGCGAATCTCTTCACAAAGGACAACACCAGAATGGTGTACAGCCACATTGACAGAATCATCACTGCAGGTATCATGCCGGTATTTGCAGAGCTTAAGCTCGAGGCCGGTAAGGAGCTTGCAGCAGATTATTTCCTGCAGCGCCGCGAGATGGGATGTATCAACATTGGTGGTAAGGGTATCATCACAGTTGACGGCACAGAGTATGAAATGAATCCCCGTGACGGTATTTATATCGGTATGGGCAACAAGGAAATCACTTTCAAGAGTGTTGACGCAGAAAACCCCGCAAAATTCTACGTATCTTCCTGCCCTGCACATACAACATACCCCACAGTTAAGATTGATATAACAAAAGCTAAAAAGGTTCCCTGCGGCAGTGTTGAGGATTGTAACAAGCGTGTTATCAATCAGTACATCCATCCTGAGGTTATGCAGAGCTGTCAGCTTGCAATGGGACTTACTCAGCTCGAGCCCGGTTCAAACTGGAACACCATGCCCTCTCATACACATGACAGACGTATGGAAGTATATCTCTACCTCGATATGGGCGAAAACGACGCTGTATTCCACATGATGGGCGAGCCTCAGCAGACAAGACACATCATCATGCACAATGAGGAAGCAGTTATCTCCCCCAGCTGGTCAATCCACAGTGGCGTAGGTACAAAGAACTATTCATTCATTTGGGCAATGTGCGGCGAAAATCAGGAATTCACTGATATGGACCACATTGAAACAAAGGATTTACTGTAAGGAGGAAAAATCATGTTCAGACTTGACGGAAAAGTTGCACTCGTAACAGGTGCGAGCTACGGTATTGGCTTCGCAATTGCAAAGGGACTTGCAAATGCAGGCGCAAAGGTTGTATTCAACGACATTAAGCAGGAGCTTGTTGATAAAGGAATTGAAGCATATAAGGCAGAGGGCATCGATGCAAAGGGCTATGTTTGCGACGTTACAGACGAGGATGCCGTAAACGCAATGGTTGCAAAAATTGAGGCAGAGGTTGGCGTTATTGATATTCTTGTAAACAATGCAGGTATCATCAAGAGAATTCCCATGCATGAAATGACTGCTGCAGAATTCAGACAGGTTATCGATGTTGACCTTAACGCACCCTTTATCGTTTCAAAGGCAGTTATCCCCTCCATGCTCAAGAAAGGCGCAGGTAAGATTATAAACATCTGCTCAATGATGAGTGAGCTTGGCAGAGAGACTGTTTCTGCATACGCCGCTGCAAAGGGCGGTCTTAAGATGCTGACAAGAAACATCTGCTCAGAGTACGGTGAATTTAACATCCAGTGTAACGGTATCGGACCCGGTTACATCGCTACTCCCCAGACTGCACCCCTGCGTGAAAAGCAGCCCGATGGCAGCCGTCATCCCTTTGACAGCTTTATCTGTGCAAAGACACCTGCCGGAAGATGGCTTGACCCCGAAGAGCTTGTTGGTCCTGCAGTATTCCTCGCATCAGAGGCTTCAAATGCTGTAAACGGACACATTCTCTATGTAGACGGTGGTATTCTCGCTTATATCGGAAAGCAGCCTAAATAAGCTATAGTGTAACAAAAAATGCAGTTCGTATGAACTGCATTTTTTGTTACACTATTCCTCGTCCTCAGCGCAACAGGAGCTTACATATTCATCCTTACACATCGCGTCCTCTACAGGCGGAAAAAACTCGTCTATAGGGAAGTTGATATTTGCAAAAATCTCGCAGGGGTCGTCAGGCGAGCTTGCAACACATTCCTTTTCAGGAATACAGAAATCATATGCAGGAATAAGGAGCTGAACGTTTCTCTCCAATCTTATAATTGTGAAAAGTCCCAGAGAAACATATACCTTACGCTGTTCGTTGCGGCAGTTAACAAATCTGTCCTCGAACACTCTGCATACACAATCGGGGATATTGCATACATCTATTTCGTCATCTGCATATCGGCAGCATTTTTCGCCCGGCTCTGCCACTTTGGCACCGAGACAAATCGGGTCGAGAATTTCCACAACCGCTTTGGGCATATTTGTTTTCTGCCACAGCTGGGGATCAAAGCTATCTTCCTTATACCGTGATGCAAATACCTTTGCACTGCCCTCGCTGCCGAAAAGAACAACCTTTTTGTTATAGGTTGCAACACCCTCCACGCATACAGGACGTGATACTCCGGTATAAACATCAAGTGTTATACGGAAGAAGAAGTTAAGGTCAACAGTGTAATAACCGCGGTTAAAGGGCATCTTCTCAACATCGCTGAATACCCAGATAACCTCTGATTTACGGCATTTGACATCAACGGCACGGTCAATAATCTCCTGCCCTGTTTCCGTTAAGTACACACGCATACATTCAATACATTCCTTACTTCTGCATGAATCATATATTTTATCTGCCTGTATGCATACCTTTTCCTTACAACCAAAGGAACCGGTAAGTTTTTCTTCCATAAAAAATCCTCCTTCATACAATCAATAGGCATTGCCTATTAGTAGTATATGAAGAAGGATAAAATTTGTGATTATATTATATAATTGCTCCGCCGTCACACCCAATAATCTGTCCTGTTACAAAGTCTGCATTGTCAGAGGCAAGGAAGAGAACCATTTTTGCGACCTCCTCGGGAGTGCCTATTCTTCCCAGCGGGGTTTCCTCGCAGAACGCCCTCTTATCCTCGGGGGTAACATCGCTGTTCATATCAGTATCAATAAATCCCGGTGCGACACAGTTTACAGTTATTCCCGATGGGCCAAGCTCCTTTGCCAATGCCTTGGTAAAGGCTATCACTGCGCCTTTTGATGCACTGTAGCAGCTTTCCATTGAAGCGCCGCTTATGCCCCAGATGGAGCTTATGTTGATTATTCTTCCGCTGTGGTTTTTTATCATCTGTGCTGCGGCGTATTTACTTGCAAGGAAAGTGCCTGTCACATTTATTGAAAAGAGCCTTTCCCACTCCTCAAGTGTTGTATCGGTAAGAAGATTTACTACCGAGATTCCTGCGTTATTCACAAGAACGTCGATGCTTCCAAAATGAGAAACTGTCTTTGCTATCATTTCCTTTACATCGTCTTCCTTAGAAACGTCACCTTTTAAAAGGAGACTGCCCGCAAGCAGTTTACTAAGCGCAGATGCCTCTTCCTCACTGCGGTTATAGTTTATCGCAACATTATATCCGTTCCGGTAAAAAAGCTTCGCAATTGCGGCACCTATACCGCGGGAGCTTCCCGTTATAAATACAGTTTTACTCATAAAATTACTCCTTGATATATCTGAGCGCATCCGAAAGGGAACGCACCGCCACGAGCTGAATGTTTTCGCATTTATCCAC
>SVJI01000159.1 GCA_015069065.1 Oscillospiraceae bacterium
ATTCTTCGTTCTGCACCAATCAGTGCCGGTCGTGTTGTGTGGGAAGATGATGTAACACAACTTAATGAGCTAAAGGATGAGCTCGAGGAGATAAAAGAACAGTTGGATGGCGAAAATGTTCTTCTAAAGGCAGAAGTGGACCTGAAAGAACAGCGGGCAAAGGTTGAAGAAAAGCACCGTCTTTATGACCGTATTGCCAGCGAAGTGGCATCACAGTTGACGAAAATTGCATTGCTTATTGAAACAGCAAGAAGTGATTCTGAAAAAATACGTGTATCCCTTTCAAAAATCAATGTTATAGGTTCTTATATCAAAAGACGAGGAAATCTCAGATTGCTTGGTGAGGATAACGAATATATATCAGCTAAAGAACTGGAATATTCAATGCGTGAATCGCTTGATAACCTAAAGCTTTACGAGGTTTATACATCGTTAAATTCTCAGTGCGAGGGAAATGTAAGCCTCGATAATACTATCAGCGTATATGATTTTTATGAAAAAGTAACTGAAAAGCTTTTGGAAACTATATCTGCAATGCTTGTTCATCTGTCCTGCAGGGATGGTGTTATAAAAATGCGTATGCAGATAGGTTGTACAGAAGAAATATCCGAAGATATTTTAAGCGAAATTTCCTTAAACTGCGGTGAGTTTTCCTGCAGTGTTCAGGACGAGGATATTATCATTGATGTTAATGTGCCGGACGGAGGTGATGCCGTATGATAAGCTATTGTAGCATTCCCTCTATATGTAAAGTATTTATAATGGCGTATATTTTTGCTCTTTTATGCGGTATTGTGCTTTCAATGAGTCCTGTTTTTAGTGCAAGAAAGCACAGAGGAAAAATAGCATGGGTATTTTGTGTTTTCGTAAGCAGCGCAATGCTTCTTATATATGCAGCAGATGTAAAAACAGCAAAACAAAATCTTTCAGTCAACTCTTTTGTCAGATGGTTTTGTGATTTGCCTGTTGTTTTCCCGCTTATACTTATTACACTTATGACTGTGTATGTTTTATATGTTATAATAAAGGAAAAGCACAAAAGACACAATATTGTTACGAGGTCGTCGGTAAAAGAAGGTATAGACAAGCTTGACTCGGGGTTATGCTTCGCTTATGAAAGCGGCAGAGTTATTCTTGCAAATTATATTATGAACGAGCTTTGTCATAGTATTTTAGGCAGAGACCTTCAGAATGCAAATGTATTCTGGGATGCATTAAGCTCGTGCAAAGTAAAAGAGGATGTTGTTTGCCTGCAGGCAGGTGAAAACCCGTCTTTCAGACTGCCTGACGGAAGAGTCTGGAGTTTTGCTCACAGTGTTATAGATAACATAATTCAGGTGTCGGCTGCAGATACTACATACCTGCAAAGGCTAACCGATGAACTTAAGGAGAAAAACAAGGAACTAAAGGCAATAAACGCAAGACTTGTAGCATACGGCGAAGAGGTGGATGAACTGACACGTTCGAAAGAACGCCTTGAAACAAAAATAAACATTCACAGAAGTCTTGGTCAGGCACTCCTTGTTACAAGGCATTACCTCATAGATTCCACACGAGATGAAAAAGTGCCTTTTGATATTTGGGAAAAGAATATTGCTATGCTTAGTATGGAAATTGAACAGCCGTCAGAGGAACCTTTTGAGATGTTCATTAAAGCTGCAAAAACGGCAGGTGTTGATATTGAAATAAACGGACAACTTCCAAGTCGAGAGGAAACAAACAATCTGTTTGCACTTGCGGCGGCGGAATCCTTAGTCAATGCAGTTCGTCACGCAGATGCAAATGCTATGTATATAACCTTTACCGAAGAACACGATATGGATATGGTATCTTTTACAAACAATGGAACCCGTCCTGAAAGTGAAATTACAGAAGGCGGAGGTCTTGGTGCTCTCAGAAAGAAAACCGAACGCATTGGCGGCATTATGAAAGTCTGCCATAATCCTGAATTTGCACTTATTATTTCTATACCGAAGAAAGGAGAACCCCATGAAGCGAATAATGATTGTTGAAGATGATCCGATGGCGAGTCAGCTTTTAGAGATTTATATTAAAGAACATAAAGAATATGAGCTTGTATGCAATATCGAAAGTGCATCAATGGCAGAGGTTTATTGTTTGTCGCAGAATATTGACCTTATATTGATGGATGTGTGTACTGCTATGAACGCAAGCGGTCTTGATGCGGCAGAAAAAATCAAAAAGAATTTCCCTCATATTAAGATTGTTATTATTACCAGCCAGCCCGAATGCAGTTTTATTGACAGGGCACGTCAGGTAGGTGTGGACAGCTTTTGGTATAAAAGCTCCAAAGCGGAAGAAATCATTACTGTTATAGAAAAAACCTTTGCCGGTGAAAATATTTATCCGGACACAACGCCTACGCTTGTTTTCGGAGATGCACTCAGCATTGACCTTTCAGACAGAGAACTCGAGGTTCTGCGTGAACTCGTTGCAGGTGAAACTGATGCGGATATTGCAGAACACTTATTTATGTCGGTCAGAACAGTTAAAAGCCACATAACAAATATGAAAAACAAAACAGGCTTTAAAAACCGCACCGAGCTTGCAGTCAGGGCAAGAGAATGCGGACTTATTATTAATGATAAACATCAGGAATAATTGAATATGAATCAGGTTACGCTATCTGTATTTTACAGGTAGCGTAATTTTTTTGCTTTATAGGAAACTGCGTTCCTATAAAGCAAAAAGAATTGAATGCCCGTGCGAAATTTTCCGCTAATAGCGGAAACGCACATGGGCGTAACTAAAGCAGTGGCAACCAACGACTCGTCGTCTCGACTTTGCGAGAGTAACTCGTCGGGTTGCTGTTGCATACGACGCAAAACGAAATCAAAGATTTCTGTG
>SVJI01000016.1 GCA_015069065.1 Oscillospiraceae bacterium
TCAGAACAACTGACGTTACAGGTGTAATCGAGCTTCCTGCAGGCACAGAAATGTGTATGCCTGGCGATAACGTAACAATCTCTGTTGAGCTTATTACTCCTATCGCTATTGAAGAAGGTCTTCGTTTTGCTATCCGTGAGGGTGGTAGAACAGTTGGTTCAGGCGTTGTTTCTTCTATCGAAGCGTAAGTTTAGTTAAATAACTGGCTTTATAAAGCGGTTCTTCCAATTAGGAGGAGCCGCTTTTTGTATGCATGCCTAATTGCGCGTGAAATACATGCGTAAATCCGCAAAAATTTTTCGTGTAGATATTGAAATACCGCAGTGTAAAGTAAACATCTCCTCTAAAAAATTTTTTAAAAATTTTGTTATAATTCTAATTTGGAAGTATGGTATATGTTTTTCATGTTATAATGCCTTATCGGCTATTGTAAATATAGGAAAACTATTCTGGATATTTCTGTATTAAATTTAATAGCCGATTGTCGCCAAACAGAATCTTAGAAAGCAATCCACCTCTAAAGGGTGGATTGCTTTCTTATCTGTATTTTTTATCACACAGGAGAAATAATATCATAGAAAATATTTTTGAAAGGCTGATTAAAAATGAAAGATAATATACCAAATGACATCGTGGCTAATGGACAGGATTCTGTTCTTGGAAATATGGAGCTACTGATACTGCACAAGGCGTTTTGTGAAATCACAGGCGATGATGAAAATAAAAACGATAATGAACATGACAGCAGAAAGGATTGATATTATGCCTATACGTACAGACCTGGCACTTGAATGCAGAGAGATGTTTGCCGAGGAAATAAGCGGCGTTGAAAGCACTCGAAAGGATTCAGACGGAATAACCGTCACCCATGTAAAGATTACGACACAGGAGGGCGCCGATAAAATAGGAAAGCCAATCGGGAGCTATGTTACCATTGAAATAGATGAAATGCTTCATGAAAACGAGGATATACTAAACCGCGGAGCGCAGGCAGTATGTGACGAACTAAAGAAGCTTGTCAAAATTTCGCCTGAGGATTCTGTCTTGGTTGTGGGACTGGGTAACAGATATATAACTCCCGATTCCATCGGCCCTAAAACCGTAGGCAAGCTGACTGTAACACGCCACATCACAAAAGAGGGCGGTGGCGGATTTGATTTTTCAGTGCGTCCTGTCAGCGCAGTTGCCCCCGGCGTACTCGGAATTACAGGAATAGAAACAAGCGAGATTGTAAAGGGGGTATTAACTCACGTCAAGCCCTCTCTTATTATTGCCGTGGATGCTTTAGCCTCGCGTAAGCTCAGCAGACTGGGAACAACGGTGCAGCTCTCAGATACAGGAATAAGTCCCGGCAGCGGTGTGAGAAATAACCGGAAGGAGCTTACTGAAAAAACACTGGGCGTTCCTGTTATAGCCATTGGTGTCCCCATGGTGGTAGATGCAGTGACGCTATCTATCGATATAATGGAAACCGTGTCAAAGCATCTTCAGGAAAAGAGCAGCATATCAGCCGCATCGTTCCCAAACGGTGACAGTATGTCCCTCCTTAAATCGGCGATATCGGAAAACATGGTGGTAACGCCGAATGATGTGGATGTTATTGCAGAACAGGCATCGGACATTATCGCTGACGGAATAAATATGGCACTCCTTCAAAACTAATGTTGTGCAGCAGATGTTTTTGTGATATAATATTAAAATAAAATTTATAGCCTGTCCAAAAACTAAGGAGAAAGTACCATGGGAATATTTGCTGCACATATAAGAGGTCTCAGGAAAAATGCTGGACTTACACAGGAAAAACTGGCTGCAAGAATAGATGTTGGAGTAACTACCATCAAAAATATTGAGAGTGAGTATATTACTGCACCTCCCACCGCGCTTGTTGAAAAGCTGGCAGGGGTGTTCGGGGTGGAGTCGTACAGCCTTTTGCATAAAAATTCCCTCGATGTAGGGGAAAGGGCAAAGATGGTGCATATAGTCAGCTCCGTTTGCAGTGAGAAACCCTTTGTTGAAATAGAAAAAATAGTTCAGACGGTCTTTTTGGACAGGGATGAGCTGCGCGGATATGAATATATGGGCATCAGGATGCCCGATAATTCCATGATTGATGCCCATATTTGCGCAGGTGCCAGTGTTATTGTGCGTCAGAATGCTCCCATTAAAAACGGAGATGTGGTTCTGGTTGTATATAACGACAGTGACGGAATTGTCCGCAGGTATGAATCGGACGGGGAGGAAGTAATTCTGACTGCGGAAAACAGCAGCGGACTTTATCCGCCTATACGTCTTAGTAAGAGTAAGGACCGTGTTGTTGTATTGGGCAAGGTTATTCGGTGGGTAAATACTGCTGATTGGGAATAAAAATCATAAAATTGTCAAATCTTGCTTGCAATTTGTTTGAAATAGTAATATACTGTAGTTTGGATGTTTTTTCTCGGAAGGAATGAGAGTTTTTTATGATATATCTTGATAACGCTGCAACAACAAAAATGAAAGATAGTGTTGTAGAAGCGATGAAACCGTATTTCACGGAGATTTTTGGAAATGCTTCATCTACTTATACAAGTGCAGGTCAAGCTGCCAGAAAAGCGCTGATACAATCCCGTGAAACTGTTGCCCGCTGCATCGGGGCGCAGCCCTCTGAGCTGTTTTTTACAAGCGGCGGCAGCGAGGCGGACAACTGGGCAATTAAGGGCGTAGCTCTTAGAAATAAAAATAAGGGGAATCATATTATTACAACAACGGTTGAGCATCATGCGGTGTTGCACACCTGCGAATTTTTGGAAAAGCAGGGCTTTCGTGTGACATATGTTCCTGTTGATGAATATGGCATGGTGAATCCCGACGACATTGCAAAGGAAATAACAGAAGAAACAGTTCTGGTTTCCGTGATGTTTGCAAATAACGAAATCGGTACGATTAACCCCATTGCAAAGATAGGTAAGCTTTGCAGAGAAAAGGGTGTATATTTTCATACCGATGCGGTTCAGGCAACAGGAGCGGTGCCAATTGATGTTAATGAATTGAACATAGACCTGCTTTCCATGTCTGCGCATAAGTTCCACGGACCAAAGGGTGTAGGTGCCCTGTATATACGAAAGGGCGTTAAGATAGAAAACCTTATCCACGGCGGCGCGCAGGAGTCGGGCAGACGTGCTACAACGGAAAATGTAGCCGGAGTTGTGGGTATGGCACAGGCTCTTAAGGAGGCTTGTGACAATATGCAGGAAAAAACACAGAAACTGGTTTACTTGCGTGACAAGCTGATAGACAGTATTCTTGAAACAATTCCCTACACACGTCTTAACGGACACAGAGAGGAAAGACTTCCCAACAACACAAGTTTTTGCTTCAGGTATATCGAGGGCGAGAGTCTGCTTCTCAGTCTTGATATGATGGGATATGTTGTTTCCAGCGGAAGTGCCTGTACATCAGGTTCTCTTGACCCGTCCCACGTTTTGTTGGGAATAGGGCTTCCGCACGAAATTGCGCATGGAAGTATGCGTGTTTCACTTTCAGAATTTACTACAGAGGAGGAAATTGATTCCTTCATTAAGGCAGTCGGACCCATTGTGCAGAGACTGCGTGATATGTCGCCCCTGTACGAGGGTGTAGGAAAGGAATGAGGTTAAATGTATAGCGATAAGGTAATGGACCATTTTTCAAACCCCAGAAACGTAGGGGAGATTGCTGATGCAAATGCTGTCGGTACTGTCGGCAATGCAAAATGCGGCGATATAATGAAGATTTATATGAAGATAGAAGATGACGTTGTAAAAGATGTTAAATTTAAGACATTTGGATGCGGTGCAGCCGTTGCGACAAGCTCCATGGCAACCGAGCTTGTAAAGGGAAAGACTGTGGAGGAAGCTTTGCAGCTTACCAACAAGGCTGTTGTCGAGGCGCTTGAGGGACTTCCGCCGGCAAAAATTCATTGCAGCGTGCTTGCAGAAGAAGCGATTAAGGCTGCAATACAGGATTACTACGATAAGAGCGGAATTGACAAAAAGGTAGAGTGTTCGGGAAACTGCGCACACTGTCATAATCACGAATGATTTTCAATAAAGTCGGCGAGAGAAACGGCAAAATAATGCGCTCCGAGCAATGCCTCGTCCAGCGTGTTTCCGTTTGTGCCGACCTCTACAATGATACCACCGGGAGCCAACTGCTGATTGAAGCGTTGGCTCCTGAAATTTATCGGGCGGCATAGCGACGGATATAGAGATGCAGTATGCCTTTGCAGTTGCACTGCAAAACGCATATTTTCCTCCCAGTTATCGTGCGTAAGACCGCTGAGACTACTGCCTACCACAAGCATGATGGATGCAGCCTGTTTGCCGTCAATATCGGAGGTGTATTTGACTTTTTCTCCGTTTGCTCCCTCGATAGCGTCGCGATGTACATCCAGAACAATTTTAATTGATGGGTCGTTTTTTATGTAATTAGTGATGTTGGAAGCACTTCGGTTGTAGCTTCCGTTATAACTGGGATAGTCGTTGATGGTTGTATCGTGGTACACTGTTATGCCGTGCTGCGTCAGCACCTTTTCTATTTCGTCACCGACACGCACCATATTAAAATTCTTGTCTGTTGTTCTGTCTGTATCCGTAGGAGAATATGCGAAGCTTTGAGATGGAGTATAGCTTTCTGTTGTATGTGTGTGAACGATAAGCACGGAAAACTTGTCATTCAAAAAGGCAGGTTTTGGGGAAAGAAAATTTTCGTAACTGATTGGATGCTTGGTCGAATTTGAAATTTCAACACGTGAATCCGCGGCTTGTTTGGGCGAGCGGCTCAGAATTTCCTTATTATCACTGGTTGGTGCAGGCGGAGGTGCGACAGGGGCTTTTGAGGCTGAGGTTTGCTGCAGCTGTGATTTTTCAAGCAATGAAAAAACACCTGTATGGGAAGATAATTCTCCTGTAAGAGCGCTGCCGCAGGAAATAAGGGCGTGTACAATGTCCGCGCTTAACTCGAGCGGTGGCGAGGCTTTCGACAGAAAAGAGCTTGTAAGCGCAGAAAGCACAAATAATGATATGACGATTGGAATGCGTGCTGATTTCAGATTGATAGCAATTACAGATGTTTTTTTCAAAAAAATCACCTCTTTTCACTCAATATATATTGATTTATTTTAAAATTTATGCGATAATATATAAGCGTGAGTATGAGAATATACTCAATTCTGGTCTGCGCCTTATCAGCCCACGGTAAGACTACGCGCAGAAATACTGTAAATTTATAGTGGGAAGAAAGGTTAAGTGAAGTTATGTTAGTATCAGCAAAAGAAATGTTGGAAAAGGCTCGCGACGGTCATTATGCGGTAGGCCAGTTCAATATTAACAATCTTGAGTGGACAAAGTCAATCCTTTTGACAGCACAGGAGCTTAACTCCCCTGTAATCCTCGGCGTAAGCGAGGGCGCAGGAAAATATATGGGAGGTTACAAGACTATCGTTGGCATGGTAAACGGTATGCTTGAGGGACTTAATATCACAGTTCCTGTTGCACTTCATCTTGACCACGGTAGCTACGACGCTGCTCTGAAATGTATCGAGGCAGGATTCTCCTCTGTTATGTTTGACGGTTCTCACTATCCTATTGATGAAAACGTTCAGAAAACAACTGAACTGGTTAATATCTGTGCACAGAAGGGCCTCAGCCTTGAGGCAGAGGTTGGCGCAATCGGCGGTGAGGAAGACGGTGTTATCGGTGGCGGTGACATTGCAGACCCCGCAGAGTGTAAGACAATCGCTTCCCTCGGTGTTACAATGCTTGCTGCAGGTATCGGTAATATCCACGGTAAGTACCCTGAAAACTGGAAGGGACTTGATTTTGAAGCACTTGGAAAAATCAATGAAGCTACAGATAGCATTCCCCTCGTTCTTCACGGTGGTACAGGTATCCCTGCAGACATGATTAAGAAAGCAATAAGCCTTGGCGTAGCTAAGATAAACGTAATACAGAATGTCAGTTGGCATTTGCTGCAGCTACAAGAGAGTATGTTGAGGCAGGTAAGGACCTTGAGGGTAAGGGCTTCGACCCCAGAAAGCTTCTTGCTCCCGGATGCGAGGCAATTAAGGCAACTGTTAAGGAAAAGATGGAGCTTTTCGGTTCTGTAGGAAAGGCGTAAATAGAAAAATGCGGACTGGCGGGGCTGGATTCCCCGTCAGTCTTATCATTTATTAAACAGAGGGAAAATTTATGAGTAGGAAAAAAAGTTTATCACGGCAGGCACTTAAGAGACTGCCGGTGTATATGTCGTTTCTGAAAACGATTGATTTGGGTGAAACAGAGTATATTTCGTCTTCTGCCGTTGCGAAAGCACTTGACATGAATGACGTTCAGGTTAGAAAGGATTTGGCAGCTGTCTGTAAAAGTGCCGGAATCCCTAAAAAGGGCTTTGCCATCCGTGACCTTATAAGCGGAATATCCGACTTTCTTGGTTACAGCAGCGGTAAGGATGCAATTCTTATCGGTGCGGGAAATCTGGGAATGGCTCTTATGAGCTACCGCGGATTTGACAACTACGGCATAAATATTGTTGCCGCATTTGATAATCGCACGGAAGTTGTGGATAATAAGAGAATATACCATATATCCCGCATAAAAGAAATGTGTGAGAAGCTTAACGTAAAAATAGGGATAATAACTGTTCCCGAATTTGCGGCGCAGAAGGTGTGCGATATTCTTGTAGACAGCGGAATCCTCGCTATCTGGAATTTTGCCCCTACCCATCTAAAGGCGCCTGATGATATATTGGTGCAAAACGAGAATATGGCGTCATCACTGGCGTTACTGTCGAACCATTTGAGAGAAAAAATGGCAGGTGAATAATATATGAATACCTTACATCTGAAATATGCAATTGAGGTGGAGAAAACAGGCTCAATTTCAAAGGCTGCGGAAAATTTATACATGAATCAGCCTCAGCTTTCAAAGGCAATTCGTGAGCTTGAGGAATCTGTCGGAATTTCCATTTTTAAAAGAAGCTCAAAGGGAGTAGTCCCTACCACCAAGGGCGCAGAGTTCATTATGGATGCAAAGGGAATTATTGCACAGATGGAAAGGCTGGAGGCAACCTATAACCCCAAGAAAAGCGGGGCGATTACCCTTGATGCGGCGGTCTATCGCTGCGAGTATATTTCGTCTGCATTTTCCAGATTCCTCATGCGGATGAGGGACGAAAAAAAGGGGAAAATCACTTACAGAGAGACAAATACCACCCGCGCAATAAAAAATGTTGCAACAGGTGAGAATAATATAGGCATTATAAAGTGTAATGCTGATTATGAACAGTACTTTTTACAAATGCTCGAGGAAAGGGAGTTAAGATACGAGGTACTGTGGGAATATGATGAGATGGTTCTCATCGCTGCAGATAATCCCCTTGCGAAAAAGGAGCTTATAACGGAGGAAGAGCTTGAGGATATGACAGAGCTTTTGTTCGGGGATAACCTGATTTATTACGGCAGGTCGGCACGCAGTGTAAAAACTGCCCATGAGAACGAAAAGGTACGGCATATGTTTATTTATGAGCGTGCAGGGATGTGTGATGCACTGCGCAGCGGCGAGAATTTATATGCCAGAATTACTCCTCCGCCATACGGCTATTACAACAAGGAGGAATTCGCAGTTCTTCCTATTCAGGGAGAGTCAACAAGGTATCATGATATACTGTTTTACAGAAAAGACTATAAAAAGAGCGCTTCGGACGAACTGTTTATAGAAGCAGTTAAAGAAATTATATCCGAGTTGTAGTGAAAAGCTTTTATTTGTGCAAAATAGACAAATAAAAGCTTTTTTCTTTTGAGAAAATAGCGATATTGATATATCGATAAATAAATAACGAAATAACAAAAACAAACTTTACAATAAAAAATGAAACGCGTAAAATAATAGTAAAGAGAATAGTTATATAAAAGGCTTTGATGAAAGGAAGAAACATCATGAGAAAAGAAAGAATACTCATCGACAGTGTTGAAAAGCTTGAAGAAGAGATTGTAAAAGTGCGCGAGGTGCAAAAAACCTTCGCCACATATACTCAGGAGCAGGTGGATAAAATTTTCCTCGCAGCGGCAACCGCGGCTAACAAGGAAAGAATTCCTCTTGCTAAAATGGCAGTGGAAGAAACAGGCATGGGTGTTGTGGAGGATAAGGTTATTAAAAACCACTATGCCTCAGAATACATCTATAATGCGTACAAAGACACAAAGACCTGCGGTATTATAGAAGAGGATAAGGCATACGGCATGATGAAAATTGCTGAACCCATTGGTGTGATTGCGGCAGTAATCCCGACTACCAATCCCACATCTACAGCTATTTTCAAATGTCTTATTGCACTTAAAACCAGAAATGCCATTATCATCAGCCCTCATCCGAGAGCAAAAAATTCCACAATCGCTGCTGCGAAGATTGTTCTTGATGCGGCGGTTAAGGCAGGCGCACCGGAGGGTATTATAAGCTGGATTGATGTACCTGCGCTTGACATGACCAATACAGTTATGAAAGAGTCTGATATAATTCTGGCTACAGGCGGTCCCGGCATGGTTAAGGCTGCATATTCAAGCGGTAAGCCGGCACTGGGTGTAGGTGCAGGAAACACACCTGCAATTATTGATGAAACTGCCGATACAGTTCTGGCAGTAAGCTCTGTTATTCATTCAAAAACGTTTGATAACGGCATGATTTGTGCATCTGAACAGAGTGTTATTGTGAATGAAAAAATATATGATAAGGTTCGTGAAGAATTCCGCGTAAGGGGCTGCTATTTCCTCAAGGATGATGAGATTGATAAGGTTAGAAAGACCATTATTATAAATGGTGCCCTTAATGCAAAGATTGTAGGACAGACTGCATTTAAGATTGCAGCACTGTCAGGAGTTGATGTGCCTGAGGATACAAAGGTTCTTATCGGCGAGGTTGAGTCAGTAGAGCTTTCAGAAGAATTTGCTCATGAAAAGCTATCTCCTGTACTCGCCATGTATAGGGCAAAGGATTTTTCAGATGCTCTTGACAAAGCCGACAGACTTGTTGCTGATGGCGGTTTCGGACATACTGCATCTCTTTATATTGATGCGGTAGCGCAGCGTGAAAAGATTGAACTGTTCTCTCTCAGGATGAAAGCGTGCCGTATATTGGTAAATACACCATCCTCCCACGGCGGTATAGGTGATTTGTATAACTTCAAGCTTGCACCGTCACTTACTTTGGGATGTGGTTCATGGGGTGGAAACTCAGTTTCAGAAAACGTTGGTGTAAAGCATCTTTTGAATATTAAGACGGTTGCAGAAAGAAGGGAAAACATGCTTTGGTTCAGAGCGCCTGAAAAAATATATATTAAAAAGGGTTGTCTGCCAGTTGCACTGGATGAGCTTAAGACGGTTATGAATAAAAAACGTGCATTCATAGTAACAGATAATTTCCTTTACGAAAACGGCTATACAAAAGCGATTACAGATAAGCTTGACGAGATGGGCATAGTGCATACCACATTCTTCAATGTAGAGCCTGACCCGACACTTGAATGTGCAAAGGCAGGCGCAGCACAGATGGCAGCGTTTAAGCCCGACACAATTATTGCATTGGGCGGTGGCAGTGCAATGGATGCTGCAAAAATTATGTGGGTTATGTACGAACATCCCGAGGCTGACTTTATGGATATGGCAATGCGTTTTGTAGATATCAGAAAGCGTGTTTATACATTCCCGAAAATGGGTGAAAAAGCGTATTTCATTGCAATCCCCACATCTGCGGGAACAGGTTCGGAGGTTACTCCCTTTGCGGTTATTACTGATGAGAGCAGCGGTGTAAAATATCCCCTTGCCGATTATGAGCTTCTGCCCGATATGGCAATCGTTGACACTGATTTTCACATGTCAGCTCCTAAGGGGCTTACTGCAGCATCAGGTATAGATGCAGTAACCCATGCTCTTGAAGCATATGCGTCTATGCTTGCTACAGATTATACTGATTCTCTTGCTTTGGGCGCACTTAAAACCATATTTGAATATCTTCCCCGTGCATACGAGAACGGACAGACCGATGTACTCGCCCGTGAAAAAATGGCTAACGCGGCTACTATGGCAGGTATGGCATTTGCCAATGCATTTTTGGGTATCTGTCACTCTATGGCGCATAAGCTGGGTGCATTCCATCATTTGCCCCACGGAGTTGCCAATGCCCTCATGATCGAGCAGGTTATTCGCTTTAATGCATCTGAAACTCCTGTAAAGATGGGAACATTCTCTCAGTATTCACATCCTCATACGCTCGCGCGTTACGGAGAAATTGCTGACCATCTGGGGCTTGGCGGAAAGAGTGACGAAGAAAAGCTGGAGAAGCTTATTGTGCGTATAAATGAGCTTAAGGAAATGGTTGGAATTAAGAAAACCATCAAGGATTACGGCGTGGATGAAAAGAAATTTATGGATACTCTTGATGAAATGGTGGAGCAGGCATTTGACGACCAGTGCACAGGCGCAAATCCCCGTTATCCGCTTATGAGCGAAATGAAGCAGATGTATCTTAATGCATATTACGGAGGTGAGCAGTAATGAAAAAGGACAATGTTCTGGCGACAAGAAGTAACAAGGTTATATACCGTGACGGTGACAAGGTTATAAAGGTTTTTAACGACGACTATTCTAAGGCAAACGTCCTTAACGAAGCTCTTAATCAGGCAAGAGTCGAAGAAACAGGACTTAATATTCCCAGACTCCATGAGATTACAAAGATAGATGGTAAATGGGCGATTATCATGGACTATATTGAGGGAAAAACGCTGGAAGAGCTTATGCGTGAAAATCCCGATAAAAAAGAAGAGTATATAAATCAGCTCGTAGATGTTCAGATGGAAATTTTATCAAAACGTGTCGCTCTTCTCAATAAAATCAAGGATAAGATGCATGGCAAAATATCCATGACAGAGCTTGACGCAACAACTCGTTATGAGCTTCATACACGGCTTGATTCAACACCCAAGCATACTAAAGTGTGCCACGGCGACCTGCACCCCAGTAATATAATCATTACAAAAGAGGGCAAGGCATATATAATTGACTGGGCACACGTTACTCAGGGTAACGGTGCGGCAGATGCTGCGAGGACGTATCTTCTGTTCACACTCGACGGTGACAGAGAAATTGCGGAAAAATACCTTGATGCTTTCTGCAAAAAGACAGATACCGCCAAGCAGTATGTGCAGAAATGGATTCCCATTGTCGCAGCATCACAGCTGACTAAAGGCAAAGAGGAAGAAAGAGAACTTCTGCTCAGTTGGATAGATGTAGTTGAATACGAATAATTGCTGGGGGATGTTTAAAAAGTCCAGAACGCAAAAAGGCAAAGATATGTAAAAGGCTCCCTTGTGTAAAGGTAGCTGTCACGAAGTGACTGAGGGATTGTTATGTTGAAAAATCTCATATATTCGATTTTTCTTTCTTTTTAAGCCTTTTTGCTACGAACAAACTTCGCCTCTCGACGTACCCACGTACGCCTTCGGGTGACCCAAGCTTCGCTTGGCTCAGTTTGTCCGTTCTGAACATTTTCTCCTATCCCCTAAAAAGAGAGGATGCTTAAAAAGTCCAGACTTTTTAAGCATCCTCTTCTTTTTTGTTTCAAGACATTTATTGAAAATTGTGTAAAAGCAACTAAAAATGTGTCGAAAATTCTCCCTTTTTTTGGTTATTTTTCCCTAAAATAGTTTGACTATTTTTATTTAATTTGATAAACTAATATAAACAGAAATATAAACAAGCGGAGGCGTGTTCATTGGCAGAGAAAAAGACAAAGAAAAAACAATTTGAAAACCCTTTTATTGAAACCTCCGAGCTTACCGAGTTTAATAATGGAACGAATTTCCGCAGCTATGAATTTATGGGTGCAGTCCCGGGGGAAATCTACGGCAAATGCGGCTACAGTTTTTCAGTATGGGCACCTAATGCCCATAGCGTAAGTGTGGTTGGTGATTTCAATGATTGGGATACCTCGGCACACCCCATGAATCCGCAGGGAAGTTCGGGAGTGTGGCACTGCTTTATAGAAAATGTATCTGAGGGGCAGTGCTATAAATATTTTATAAAAAGTAAGGACGGCAGCACAGTGTACAAGGCAGACCCCTATGCGCGGTTTTCCGAGCTGCCGCCCAAGACCGCCTCTGTGATATATGATACATCAGGATATAAATGGACAGATAAAAGGTGGATGGAAAAACGCGCTGTGACTCAGCCGTATTCAAAGCCTATGCTGATTTATGAAATGCATCTGGGAAGCTGGCGCACACACCCTGACGGCACACCTATGAATTACAGGGAGATTGCGGACGAGTTGTGTGAATATCTTTCGGACATGGGCTATACCCATGTAGAGCTGATGCCGCTGACTGAGTTTCCTTTTGACGGAAGCTGGGGATATCAGGTGACAGGGTATTTTTCAGCGACAAGCCGTTACGGAAGTCCAAAAGATTTTATGTATTTTGTGAATAAATGCCACGAAAAAAACATAAGTGTAATTATGGACTGGGTGCCTGCACATTTTCCGCGTGATGCATATGGACTTGCTCGCTTTGACACAACACCCATTTATGAATATGCTGACCCCCGCAAAGGAGAGCATAAGGAATGGGGAACACTGGTATTCGACTATGGTCGGGGAGAGGTAGTTTCGTTTTTACTGTCAAGTGCATTTTATTGGCTGGATGTATTTCATATTGACGGATTGCGCGTTGATGCGGTATCAAGTATGCTCTACCTTGATTATGGCAGGGATGAATACATTCCAAACAAATACGGCGGTAAGGAAAATCTTGAGGCGATTGAGTTTTTGCGCAGACTCAACATCTGTGCATTTTCGCAGTATCCGAATGTTCTTATGATTGCAGAGGAGTCCACAGCATGGCCAAATGTTACTAAGCCTGTCTCAGACGGAGGACTCGGATTTAATTTTAAGTGGAATATGGGCTGGATGAATGACATGCTGCGTTACATGAGCATGGACCCATATTTCAGAAAGGACAATCACAGTCTGCTTACATTTTCTATGATGTACGCTTTCTCGGAAAATTACATTTTGCCTCTTTCACATGACGAGGTTGTTCACGGAAAGTGCTCCCTTGTACAGAAAATGTCGGGACTCTACGGTCAGAAGTTTGATTCTCTTCGGGCATTCTTTATGTACAAAATGGCTCATCCCGGAAAGAAGCTGCTGTTTATGGGCGGAGAGCTTGCACAGTTTATAGAGTGGAGATATTACGAACAGCTTGAATGGCAGCTGCTTGATATTGATATGCACAGGATGTTTCATGACTTTATGCGTGCGCTGAACCATTTTTACAGGGATAATAAGCCTTTCTGGGAGATTGAGGATAGCTGGGACGGATTTGATTGGATAAATGCTGATGATTCTCAGCGGAGTATAATTTCTTTTGTAAGACGTGGGGAAAAGAAAAACGATGAGATAGTGGTGATTTGTAATTTTACCCCTGTGGAGTATAAGGACTATGTCGTAGGAGTGCCCAGAGGCGGCGTATACGCCCCCGCGCTCTCAAGCGATGATAAATGCTTTGGCGGAGGTGGGCATGAGGTAAAAGCCGTATCAGCAAAAAAGAAAGCTCAGGGTGCGATGCCTTATTCAATAACGCTGGATATTCCGCCTATGAGCAGTATGTACCTGCGCAGAACCAGATCTAGAGGATAATCAGGGGGAACCTGATAAAAGAGAGGAAGGATTATAAATGAAAAAAGCCGAGTGTTTAGCAATGATTCTTGCCGGCGGACAGGGAAGCCGACTTGGCGTGCTTACAAAAACAGTGGCAAAACCCGCAGTGCCCTTTGGAGGAAAATACAGAATTATTGACTTTACCCTGAGTAACTGTATTCATTCCGGAATTTATACGGTAGGTGTTCTTACACAGTATCAGCCGTTGGAGCTTAATACCTACATCGGCAGCGGAAACCCGTGGGACCTTAACAGAAATTCCGGTGGCGTATATGTTTTGCCCCCGTATCAGAGTGCCGAAAAAGGCGAGTGGTATAAGGGAACGGCGAATGCCATATATCAGAATATTGAATTTGTGGACAAATTTGCCCCCAAATACGTAGTTATATTGTCAGGCGACCACATATACAAAATGGATTATTCCAAGATGCTGAAATACCATAAGCAAAAAAATGCCGATGCTACTATTGCAGTTATTGAAGTGCCGTGGGAGGAAGCCAGCAGATTCGGAATTATGACTGCAGACGAAAACGGAAAAATTGTGGAGTTTGCTGAAAAGCCTGCCCAGCCGAAGAGTAACCTTGCATCTATGGGCGTTTATGTATTTACATGGGATGTTTTGAAAAAGTATCTGCAAAACGACGAAAAGGATAAAGAAAGTGCGAATGATTTCGGAAAGAACATAATACCCACGATGCTTGAAAAGGGGGAAAACATGTGCGCATATCCCTTTGAGGGATATTGGAAGGATGTGGGAACAGTTCAAAGCCTTTGGGAGGCAAATATGGACATTCTTGCCCAACCGCCTGCCTTTGACCTGAGGGATAACAACTGGAAAATATATTCCAGAAATCCTGTTAAACCCCCACATTACATTGCGGGAAGTGCTGTTATAAACAATTGCTGTGTTACAGAGGGATGTAACGTTTACGGAAGTGTAAAGCACAGTATTCTGTTTGAGGGAGTTACCGTCGAGGAGGGTGCAGTGGTTGAGGATTCCATAGTATTCCCCGGAGCTGTAATAAAAGAAAATGCAGTTGTTAAAAAGGCTGTAATCGGCGAAAATGCCGTTATCGGAAAAAATTGTGTAGTCGGAGATGAAAATACCGACAGCACACAATATTCCAGTCAATACTGTACCGGAGGAATTTCGCTGATTGGCGGTGAAGTTCAAATCGGTGATAATGTAATTATCGGTGTAAATTCGATGGTTGTCGAATCAGTAGACGGAAAGGGGGCAAACTGATATGAGAGATATGATGGGAATTGTAATGGCGGAGAGCAGCGAGCTTCGTCTTAACGAGCTTACAGAGCTGCGTTCAGTTTCAGCCCTCCCCTTTGGAGGACGGTACAGACTTATTGACTTTATACTGTCAAACATGGTAAATTCAGGAATCATAAATGTCGGAGTGGCTACACAGATAAACTATTCCTCACTTATGGACCATCTGGGAAGCGGTGCACCGTGGGATCTTAACAGGAAGATATACGGACTGTTTATGCTTCCGCCGTATGTGCGCAGCGGTGTCAGCGGAATAAGTAACGGAAGCATTGACCAGCTTTACGGCATACTTACATTTCTGCGCCGCAGCCGTCAACAGTATGTTCTTATGGCAACTGGAAGAGCAGTGTGTAACATGACCTTTGATGAAGCACTGGCACAGCATATTGAAAAGGATGCGGATATTACAGTTATTTACCACGATAAAAAGGTAAAGGATGACCAGCTCAGCCGCAGTACGGTTTATGAGGTGGATGATGACGGCAGAGTTACAGGCATTGAGAACGAGCCTCATTTCCCGAAAAGTACACTTGAGGGAATGGGTATGTTCATTGTTGAGCGTGTTAAGCTTATCGAGCTTATTGAGGATGCTTATGCGCGCGGCAGCCATGATTTTGTTCGTGACATTCTTTTGACCGCTGTGGGAAATCTGAGAATTTACGGATATGAGTACAAAGGTTTTGTAGGTATAGTTGATTCTGTAAGAACGTATTTTGAAAACAATATGAAGCTGCTTGATAAAGAAGTAAGACGTGACCTTTTAGGTGCTGAAAACCGCATATATACAAAGGTTAAGGACCAGGTGCCCACTCAGTACGGGGAACACGCCAATGTGTCAGATTCACTCGTAGCTGACGGCTGCGTGATAGAGGGTAGGGTCCTCAACAGTATAATTTTCCGTGGAGTGCATGTTGCAAAGGGTGCTGTTATAAAGAACAGTATCGTAATGCAGAACAGCGTGATTGAGGAAAACTGTGACATTGAAAATGTTATCATCGATAAGGAGTGTACTCTGCGTGAATCAAAGCGGCTCGTAGG